>NZ_JBSHBJ010000009.1:180403-260015 GCF_053611945.1 Kribbella sp. NPDC054772
ACCCCACCCCTCACCCCCACCACAGCCCGACCACTAGCCACCTCCGTGGCCTGACTCCCACCCCCCCCCCCCCCCCCCACCGCGTGGGGCGACTGCGGCTACTTCTTCTGGTTCAGGCTGTCGCTGATGCCCTTGTCGAACTCCTCGGCGTTCTTCATGATGCTGTTGAACATCTCCTTGAAGTCCTCGATGCCCTTCACGGCGAGGTTCAGGCTGGTGTCGAACTGGTTGTAGGTGTTCCGGATGACCTCGCTGGACTGCTTGAAGACCAAGCCGTCCTCGACCAGGTGGTTCACCTTGTTGCGCAGGTTGACGATCAGCGGAACGATTTGCTCGTGGGCGTTGTGCAGGAGGTTGGCGACCTCGGTGATCTTGCCGTACTCGAGGTTGATGCCGTCGTACGCCATGACTGCGCTGCCTTTCAGTAGGTAACCGGGATGTAGGTGTCGTCCGGGGTGTTCTTGTCGATGCTCTCCTGCGTCTCGACCCAGTCGGCCGAGGTTCCGTCGGAGTTGTCCGGCCCACGGGTGTAGTCGTGTGTGGTGCCGTCGCTGTCGGTCGAGTGCTTCGTTCCGCTGCCGTCGGACTTCAGGGCGATGTCGGCGGTGTCCTTCTTGCCGTCGGAGTCGGTGCTGGTCGTGGTCGTCGTACTGCTGCCGTCGTCCTTCAGGTGCGTGTCGTCGTGCACGGTGCTGCCGTCCGGATACGTGCTGTCGGTGATCATGTGGTTCTTGCCGTCGTGCGTGGTCACCGACGTGTACGTCTTCCCGTCGTACGTGACCGTGGTCTCCTCCTTCACCACGTTGCCCTTGTCGTCCAGGGTCAGGTGGGTGTGGATGTTGCCGCGGTCCGTCGTGATGGTCTGGTCGAGCGGCTGCTGCCCGGGGTCCTTGGCGCTGCAGAAGTCCGGCGCCTTCTGGCCGGCCGGGATGTTCTCGCACTCGCTCTTGTGGGACTGGTAGTAGTCCCACTGGTCCTTCTGGTGCTGCCAGTTCGACAGCGCCAGGTTGGTGTTCGTGACGTTCATGCCCTGGGCGATCTCGGCGTCGAACTGCAGGAACGCCTCGCCGACCGACCCGAACGAGGTGGCCAGCTCCTTCAGGCCCTTCTCGGCCTTGGTCATCGTGCCTTGCGCGTTCGTGTGCAGGCTGGTGATCGCGGTGTCGATCTCGCTGCTGCCGAGAATGCTCGAACTGTCCTGCCCCGCCAGCGTGCTGAACAGGCTGTCGTTCAGGGTCGGCTCGATGTTGTTCGCCAGTTCTTCCAGGTTCCGCTTGGCGTCGTTCAGCAGGTTGTAGTTCATCTTCAGTTTGTCCGGCACGGCGTTGCCTCCTCGAACGCGACGGCTCCACCCTGACCACGCTCCAGCCCCGCCCGGGGTTCATTCCGATCATTCGAATGAACCTGACGGCCCGCTGCGGCGTGGTCAGGGTGGGAGAACGGATCACCAGGGAGGGTGCATGCCTCGGCCGACCGACTGGGACGCGATCGGACTCGGCAGCGACCCGACCCCGGGAGAGCCCGAGACGATCGGGCAGCTCGCCGAGGTGCTGCAGAAACTCGGCGGCAAGGCGCGGGACATCTTCAACGCCATCCAGTCGGTGATGAACACCAACAACGACAGCGTGTTCGTCGGTCAGGCCGCGGACGCGTTGCGCGGCAAGGTGGACGACCGGTTGCGCGGGCATGTCGAGGACGTGGCGAACGCGTTCGAGACCTCGGCGCAGGCGCTGCGGGACTGGCGCGGTGTGGTCGAGGAGCAGCAGCGCAAGGCCGACGCCGCGCTCGCCGCCGGGCGTGGCCTCAAGGAGGACGACCCGGAGCGGGACACCCAGAAGGGCATTGCGGAGCAGGCCGGTAAGGACCAGTCCGACCAGGCCTCGACGTACTCCGGACGGATCAACGGGGTCTCCGACATCCAGCTGCCGATCTCGTCCTGCGAGGCGTTCTGGGAAGCGTTCAAGTGGCTGGCGATCATCCTGATCATCCCGGCGCTGATCTTCGGCGGCCCGATCGCGCTGCTCGCCCTCGGCGTGAACCTGGCGCTGTTCATCAAGACCATCGTCGACGTCGCGAACGGTGACGCCAGCTTCCTCGACCTGTTCCTGGCCGGCCTCGGCCTGATCGCGCCGACCACCAAGGCACTGCCGATCTTCAGCATCATCAAGGGCATCGCGAGCGGGATCGGCGCCGGCGTCAAGGGCGTCGCGAACGCCTTCCGGAACATCTTCAGCAAGGACTTCCTGTTCAAGGCGATGACCGGGCTGAAGGGCCTGCCGTTCATCGCCACGCTGTCGATCAAGGAGACCGGGCTGTTCGTGGTCTCGAACATCCGGAACTTCGGCATCTCGGTGGGGAACTTCGGCGCCAACTTCGGCAAGATCTCACTCGGCGCCCTCGGCAAGTTCGGTACGGCGTTCACGCAGCTGCCGGCCACGATCGTCAGCGGCTTCAGCGCCCTCGGCAAGGGCATCGCCACGGTCTGGAACGGCAGCAAGCAGTTCATCTCGGCGCACTTCGGCGGCCTGCAGTGGACCCGGCTGATCCTGCCGGTCGCGGCAGACGAGATCCGGGCCTTCAAAGCGCTCGGTATGACGGACTTCCAGGCCTTCACCCAGGCTCTGAAGGTCGGCGTGTTCGGCCGCGGGATCGCCGGTCAGCACGTGTTCGGCCTGCCGATGGTGAGCGCGCTCGGCCACACGGTCAGCGCGATCCCGATCAACACCCCGAAGCTCAGCTTCATGGGGAACGTGAAGTCGTTCTTCGACGGCATGATGAAGCCGCCGCCCCTCGAGCCGGCGGTGCACGTCAACGGCTTCGGGCTGTCCATCGAGTCCGGGTTCACCGCCGGCAAGGCGTTCCAGGACCTGCACATGCCGCCGATGAACGAGTTCAACGGCAACATCATCGGGCAGAGCGTGAACCCGCCGACCGTGGTCACACCGGGCGGCGTACACCTGCCCGCGACCGCCGGGACGAACGGCTTCGCCACCAACATCCCGTCGCCGCACATCGGCCAGCCGTCGGTCAACGGGGTCAACGGCCTCAACGGGGTGCAAGGCGTCAGCGGCGTCCAGGGGATCCACGGGC
Source organism: Kribbella sp. NPDC054772 (assembly GCF_053611945.1). Classification (NCBI taxonomy): domain Bacteria; kingdom Bacillati; phylum Actinomycetota; class Actinomycetes; order Propionibacteriales; family Kribbellaceae; genus Kribbella; species Kribbella sp. NPDC054772. The sequence goes on from NZ_JBSHBJ010000009.1 coordinate 183,494, forward strand.
TGGTCGAGAACCTCCCGGCCGGTCACGTCGGCGTCCCCGGCGCGACCAACGTCTCAATCCCGGGTACGGCGATCTCGACCGCGCACCTGAACGGCGGCGTACACGTGAATCCGCCGGCCACCAACGTCGGCTCGCTCCACGTCTCGACGCCGCAGTCCACGAGTGTCAGTGACCTGGTCAGCTCCGGACTGCGGAACAACACCCCGACCATCTCGACGCACTTCGCGACCTCGATCAACGAGGGTGTCTCGCACGGCTTCCAGGCCAACCACCTCCGGCTCTCGCTGGACGAGCTGACCCGCCCGCCGACGCCGTCCGCGACCACCGGCGGCCACACCGTGAGTCCGCCGACCGTCGACCGGGTGAACGCTGCGCTGGACCTGGTCACCGGTGGGCCCGCGGACCTGAAGATCGGTGCCCCGGGCAACCTGCGGGCCGACGTACCGACGTTCAACGGGGTGCAGAACGTCGCGACGCCGCCGACGGCCCATGTCCAGCCGGTGACGCTGCCGAAGACCGACGTACCGATCCAGACGCAGATGCAGCCGGGGCACTCGTTCGCCACCGGCAAGACCGAGATCCCGCTGAACGGGCTGCCGGACCACCCGGGCCTCGCGGTGAAGGTGGAGCGGTTCGAGGGTGGGGTGACCCAGTTCAACCTGCACGGCGGCGGGCCGAACGGGCGCCTGGACCCGCTGAACGGCGGCGGGTTGCGGTTCACCGACACCTCGACCGGTGTCACCACCCGGTTCGACAGCAACGGGATCGTCGTCGACCACGGGGTGCGGCTGACCAAGGCCGACGGCCTGGCGCGGATCGACGACCGGGTGCTGATCAAGCAACCCGACGGTGGGTTCCGGATCACGAGCCTGGACGGCAGCGCCGTACCGGACCAGCTGACCATCAAGGCGCTCGACACCGGCGGCGTCAACGTGCTCGGCAAGGACGGCATGTCCTGGCACTACAACGCCAACGGCAAGCTCGAGAGCCAGTCGGTGAACGCGTCCTGGAACAGTGACCTCGCGGCCAAGGCCGGAGTCTTCCGCAAAACGGGCGACACCGACGCCGCCGTGAACGCCAAGATGGACGATTTCACCGGCGTCCAGCAGGCGCAGAAGAACCTCGACATCGCCCACGAGAACGTGGCGATCCACGGTGACCGGGTGGACGGTCCGTCGAACGCGCCCTCGGTCGGCGACCAGGTGCACATCGATCTGCACGGCGCGCAACACGATCTGGACCTGGCGAAGAACGCGTTCCAGGACAAGCACGGCCTGAGCGTCGACGGTCTGCAGAAGCAGCTGGACGACCTGACGACGGAGTCGCTGAACCTGCGCCCCCGGTTGCTCGGTTCGGGCCGGACGATGACGTACGACGTACCTGGCAACGCCGGTGTGAAGTTCGACATCAGCGGTGGTCAGGTCACGGTTCACGGTCCCGGCTCGGAGGAGTTCACCTCGTCGGTCGCGGGCAAGGCGCTGACCATCACCAATACCTCGACGGGAAACAGCTGGACGTACAGCCTCGGATTCGGTGGTCGCGCCAACCATGTGGGCGAGTCGTTCTCACTGCACGGCGGTCAGTTCAACGGCAAGCCGGTGTCGCTGGAGGGCAAGCTCGGCGAGTTCCATAGCGGAGTCGTGGACGGCAAGTTCCCGGTCAAGGTGACCGACGACGGGCTCGTGGTCGCGTCACCGCACGGCCCGATGAACTACACCCGCGACGGCGAGTTCCACAGCATCGGGTCGACGGCGACCGGCGACATGACGCGCCCGGTCCCGCCGCCGCACCTCAAGGGCGCCGACCTGGCCCGGTGGAACGCGCAGGTCGACCTGTCCCGGACGCACCTCACCGAGGCCGCGGGCAACAAGGGTGTCGAGACCCTGATGAAGGACGTGATGGGTGGTTCCTTCACGTCCAAGCGCGGCTTCGGCGGGTACGTGAACCCGACCGCGCTGGCCGACGGCACCCTGGTCGCGAAGGTGAAGACCTTCGACACCATCGCCAAGGACCTGCAGTTCAAGGGCGCGACCGACAACATCACCGTGTACCGCGGGGTGTCGATGGACCCGGCCAGCGCCCAAGCGGACGAGTTCCTCGAACGGCTGCCGATCTCGACCTCGAGCACGCTGAAGTTCCAGGACGACTGGGCGAAGAACGGCGTGGACTCGAACCGGGTCGTGTTCAAGATCGACTCCCCGCCGAACCACAGCAAGCTCTCGATGTCGTACCCGGAGGGCTACCACCCGGGTGGCACCGAGGCGAAGGCGTGGAACCAGGACCAGTGGGAGATCACCCTCGGGCCCGCCAAGTTCACCCGTACCGGCCCGGACTTCTTCGAGAACGGGCACCGGATCATCCCGGTCAAGGCCGAGCCGATCCCGGCCGGCCGGTTCGACGAGGTGATCACCGAGAAGTGGCCGGGGCTGTCCTCGGAGACCGCGTTCGGCGACTTCGTGAAGGCCTTCGACGCGCCGAACCTGCGGGGCTTCGAAGGGCTCGAGGACATCACCACCCGGGCCACCACCAGCGTCGACGGGCTGTCGCACACCGTCCACGTCGGCAAGCCGGGTTCCGTGGACGAACTGACGATCTCGGTACTGCGGGATCCGCAGACCGACTCGGTCCGGGTGATCTGGACCGTCGACGGGGCGAACAAGTTCGACAAGACCTGGAGCGGGCAGCAGTTCTCGAACCTGGCCACCGACCTGCGGGGCGGCGTACTGCACAACAACGACCAGTTCGTCGGGATGCCGAAGCCGGCGGCCTGGGACCAGGTGCCGGGCAAGGGCAAGGGGATCGCCAAGGCCTGGGACGACGACTTCGCGGCCCGGTTCGAGGTGTTCCGGTCGCCGGGCGACACCGGCGCGATGGTCGGCGCGAAGATGGACGACTTCGTGAACGTCCAGAAGGCGCAGGCGAAGGTGGATGCCGCACTGCAGGACGTGCGGACGTACGGTCACCGCGCCGACGGTCCCTCGGACGGGCCGCCGGTCGGGGCGAAGATGTTCGTCAACCTGTGGAAGGCGCAGGACCAGCTCACCCAGGCGAAGGCGACGTTCGACGCCAAGTACCGGCTGAAGGCGGACGACCTCCAACTCCAACTCGGCAAACTCCTCGACCAGTCCCTGAAGGACCGCCCCCGCCTCGTCGGCGGCATGGACGGCCGCAGTACGCCGGACCTCACCGACACCACCGTCCACACGCCCCCGCCCACCACCCACACCACACCCACGCCCCTCACGACGCACGGTGGTGCGCCGCAGCCCAACACGCATGGGGCTGTGCCGGATCCTGCGGCTCCCGGTGCGCCTCCGCCGCCTGCTCCGCCTCTGGCGGCGCACCTTGCGCCGCCGCCTCCTCCGCCGCCTGTAGTGCACAGCGGGGGTTCTGGGCACGGAGCACCGCCGCCTCGCCCGCAGCGGGTGGTGGCGCCGGAGTTTCGGAAGGAGTTCGACAGCGCTTCGTTCGGGACCGAGAGCGAGCTCGGTGGGTTCGTGGTCGCGATGCCGGAGGGCACGCACCGGGTGTTCGCGTTCGTGAAGAAGGTCGACACCAACGAGTCGCTGGTGATGGTGACCAAGGACATGAACAACGGCGTCTACCGGAACCCGGGCGACCTGCCCGGTGCCCGCGCCGGCAACTGGACGACGCACACCGTCGAGCTGGTCAACTACCCGTCCCGCGTCGCCGACCAGACCGGTATCGCGCTCCGCGACGACGCCACCCAGTTCTTGCTGGACACGTTCAAGAGCCGCCTCTCCGGCGCGAACCACCACCCGCTGGAGTCGGTGGTCAGCCCCGACGGCCGCTTCAAGCTGGAGATCACGAACGGCCGCCACGTGATCGCCGGCGGCAACGGGATGAACCTGGACGACGTCGGCTCGGTGAAGATGCCGCTCGGCGGCCAGCAGATCACGGTCGGCGTGAAGGCGACGGACTTCGGCAGCGACCTGACCACCGAGCTGCGGCTGCTCCGCGACAACCCCTGGTACAACGCCGAGTTCCGCACCGACGACGCCGTACGGAACCTGGATCGCGGCACGCTCGACAATCCCGAGGCGGTCGAGTCGGCGTACACCTATCTGAAGTCGATCATCAGCTTCACCGCGAAGCAGGTGGACAAGCACAGCATCCCGATCGGGGTCTACCCGGGCGCCGCGCCGTTCCACAGCCTGACCGACCCGGTGGTGAAGAACGGCTGGTCGGTGCTGCCGCGGACCCGGCCGAACATCGTCCTGGAGGGCCTGTCGGACGTCGACAAGGCCGCGACGCTGAAGCTGCTCCGGGAGATGCCGGAGATCGGCGACGGGACGATCTGGCGCGAGTCCAAGTCGTACATCCTGGGCGGTGGCGAGGTCGCCGGACACGGCATCAACGACGCGGTGATCGGCGGCCAGAAGGCGCTGCTGTTCGAGTTCCGTGAGGTCCCGGACGGCCTGAAGCACCTGGTCCCGACGCACAAGCTGCCGACCACGTCGATCACCGACCTGCTGGCCGATCTCGGCGGCGGTCGGCCCGCCGCGGTCCGCAACATCAACGGGTTCATCGGCAACGCGGACAACAGCGGCGACTTCGCAGGCTGGTTCCGGGACAAGTTCCCGAACCACGCGACGAAGACCGACCAGCGCGTGATCACCATCTCCACGGTCCAGCAGAAGGCCGAGTGGATGATGACGCACCAGCCGCAGGCCTGGGACCAGGTCCTGGCCGGGCAGGAGCCGGTGATCGTGCGGACCGTGCAGATGCCGCAGATCCAGCAGCACCCGCTCGGCGGGGCGTTCGACAACCACGTGGTCGTCCGGCCGGAAGGCGGTACGCCGCACGTCACCGGCCCGAATGCACAGCACCTCACGCTCAACGACTTCGGCGACGACGGCTTCCGCATGGTCGGCCCCGACGGACGGACCCAGCGGTACGACGGGAACGGCGTACTGCTCGGGGACGGGATCCGTCTGCAGCACCCGCAGGGCAACCACTTCACCGAAGACATCCCTGGCGGCGGTACCCGCCTGGTCGACGAGCACGGCGTACAGATCCCGAACACGCAGCTCGAGCGGTTGCCGGACGGACGGTTCGTGGTCACGGACGGCCGGAACGGGCTCGGTTTCGGTGCCGACGGCAAGCAGCTCGACGTACGGGTACAGGTCGGCGGCCGATTCGGCGACCAGTGGGTGGTGCACCCGCTCGAGGGCCGTCCGCACGTTGCCGGTGACAACCAAGGGCTGTACCGCGTGGTCGACCTGCCGGACGGTGGTTTCCGCCTGATCGGCCCGCGCGGCCAAATGGCGCGGTACGGCGCGGACGGCGGCCATCTCGTCGACGGGACGATGCTGAACGACCCGTTCCACGTCCGCGGCTCGTTCTTCACCGAACTCGACGGCGCCGGCGGACTCCGAGCGGTCGACCTGCACGGTACGCCGCTCCCGCACACCACCGTGGACCACCTGCCGAACGGTCAGTTCCGCGTCGCGGACAACGCGCTCGGCGACGTGCGCTGGTACGGCCAGGACGGCCTGTACCGCGGCTCCGGCATCCGCGTCGCCGACCCGGCGCACCAGGGCCAGGTCTTCCTGTACCACGGTCTCGGTCGCGATCCGGAGCTGCTCGACAACGCCGGCGCGCACCTGCCCGGCACCGTCACGACGCTCGAGGGCGGCGGCTTCCGGGTCACCGAGGCGAACGGGATCGCCCGGACCTTCGACGACGCGGGAATCTATCTGGACCGGCGAATTCCCATCGGGCATGAGGTTGTCGTCCACGACGCCAACAACCACCTCACCCTGCACAACCCGACCGGCCCCGGCCGGACGGTCGAACACGTCCAGGGCGGCGGCTACCGAGTCGTTGACGGCGGCAACTACCACGTGTACGACGCCGACGGCGCGTTCCAGGCGCACGGTCACACGGTGAACCTGCCGGGCCAGACAGGCTTCCTGGAGATCACGGGGACCGGCGTGCAGCGACTCGACGTCGCCTACCAGCCGATCCCGGGCCGCAACGTCACGTTCGACGCGGCCGCCGGCGAGATCACCGTGACGCGCACCGGTGGGCACGACGTCTTCGACCTGAACGGCGGCGTGGTTCGGGAGGTCACGGACCTCGACGGTCACGGGCTCGGCGCCGGGCTCACGCGGGTCACCCGCGACCAGAACGGCGCGGTCACCTGGACCGACCGGAACGGAGTGCCGGTCCCGACACCGCACCGGGTTACGGTCGACGCGCAGGGCGGCGTACGGCTGGAGATCGACGTGCCGGGCGGCCCGCGGAACGGGGAGTTCCACGTGTTCTCCCGCGAGGGGAACCTCACCGAGCAGGGCTTCCCGGTGGTCCGCAACGGCCAGGCCACCGAGTTCACGTACGTCGTCAACCGGACCGACAACACGTGGCGCCGGGTGGACGGCGCGAACGTCGACGGGACCGGCGGCTTCCAGCACGGCGAGGTCGACATCGCCGGCCTGGACAACGGGCGGATCCGGCTGCAGAGCTCGACCGCCAAGGAGGTCGAGGTCTTCGAACGCCGGTGGCTGCCGGACGGCACGGTCCTGGACAGCTTCCGCAAGACCGACACCCTCGGGTACGGCTGGTTCGACCGGCGCACGACCTGGGCGACGTACGACGCCAATGGCGCGCTGACCAACTGGGGCAAGCGGCAGATGGACACCGGCGGGTCGGCGTGGCGCGACTACGACCACCACGGGAACACGGTGCGCGACTACCAGCAGGGTCTGCAGAAGTACGCGAACCCGATCGCCGAGCAGCCGACACCGCTGGGGAAGGCCGACAAGGAGATCACCGGTCACGTGCTGGCGATCAAGGACGGCCGGAACTGGACCTGGCACCGGTACGACGCGCATGGCCTGCACGTCGCGCAGGGCGGCCGCACCCTGGAGACGATCGGCGACGGCTGGACCGACACCGTCCGGGTCATGGAGAACGGCAACGAGGTCTCCAAGGTCGCGCAGCAGAAGTGGGGTATGTGGCACGGCCCGGACAAGGCGCGGCAGTATCAGGAGTTCAAGCTCGAACCTGGCGCGAACCACCCGACCCGCTCGGGCGAGTTCGAGGTCCAGTCGCCGCAACTGAAGTCGGTCGGCAAGGGCGAACTGCTGGACAGCGGCGCGCTGCTGACGACCGTCCGGCAGGGTGACCAGCGGCCGCCGATCTGGGTCCGGCAGAACTTCCTCGACAACCCGCCGACCACCGGCAGCGTCGCGCACATCGCCGGCGACAACCGGTTCCAGGTCTTCCGTTGGCAGACCAGCGGCGACGGCATCGACGCGGGCCAGGGGGTCCGGTACGTCGGCACGGACGAGTCGATCGTCGACGTGACCATGAACGGCGACTTCGTCCGCTTCAAGGGCAAGCTGCACGACGGCACCGAGCTGAAGGTCGGCGACCAGGCCACCGCCCCGGGTACGGCGCACCCGACGTCGACGACACCGTGGACGGCCGGTGACCTGAACGGCTGGCGGGTGTTCGACAACAACAACGGCTGGCGGGACGTCGCGGAGGTCGACGGGCTCCAGGGCTGGACCGTGGTCCGGGAGAGCCACCCGGGCGGCATCGTCCGCGAGTACACGCAACCGGCCGACCGCAACATCTGGGTCCAGCGGGACGCGCACGGCAACCTGGTCGGCAGCTCGCACCAGACCCCGGCCCCGGTCGGCGGCAACCATCGGTACGTCGTGGCTACCGGCGACGCCGACTCCTCGCGCTGGCGCTGGCAGGAGCTCGACCACAACGGCGTACAGATCGCCGGCCGCGAAGGGGATCGGTTCCACTTCAAGGGGTCCAGGGACGAAGGGATCAGCTGGGACAACTCGTTCCGCGACTTCGATGCCGCGGGCAACCTGATCCGCGACCGGCACCTGCTGGACGAGCGGCGATTCATCGAGTCCTGGCAGGACGGGAACCAATGGCGGGTTGCGGAGTTCGACAAGACCGGCGCCGAGGTGGCCGGCAGCACCCGGCTGGACCGGCAGTGGCGCGCCGCGGACGGGACCTTGCAGCAGAACTGGACCCCCGGCGCGCAGCACTTCCGCGACAGCCTGCCGCAGAACGGCCAGGTCGGGCCGCAGGTCGTCCGCGAGACGCCGCCGCACGTCGGCGACGGGCGGCCGATCCGGGTCCGCGAGTACAAGGTCGAGAACGGGCAGAGCGATCTCGCGCAATGGAAGGAGTTCGACTTCGACAAGGTCGTCCGCGAGCGGGTGAAGTCGGGGGACAACTTCCTCGAGACCGACAAGGTGCACGGCCAGTGGAAGCTGTACGACGAGCACGGTGCGGTGATCGGCGAGCGCTCGGACAACGGTCTGGTCTTCGAGATGCGGGACGGCAAGCTCACGCTGACCGGCAACGAGTTCGACTTCCGGGGCGCGATGACGGAGTACCGCGGCTGGAACACGCGGATCGGTGACACCCAGCGGCAGCCGTGGCTGATGCAGTCCGACTGGACGCTGTCCGACAGGACGCTGACACCGGGCGGCAACGCGTTCCGCGAAGCGAACTACGCGCCACTCTCGCGGCTGCTGACCCAGAAGGTGCTGATCCAGGCCGGGACCGAGTTCATCCTCGACTACGCGGCCAGCCTGATGATCGCGGGCATCATCGCCGAGGCGCAGAACAAGCCGTTCACCGGCAACGACGCGCTGAAGGCGCTGATGAACGCAGCCGTCGGAGCGACGCTGAAGTCGGTGGCCGGCGCGGCGCTCACCGAGACCAAGCTTGGCGGCTCGCTGCGGACGCTGAAACAGGACATGGGCAACCTGGACGGCGGCAAATTCATCACCAAGCGGCCGAACAACAACGACGCGACGTGGGGCGTGGAGTGGGCTGGCAACACCAGCCCGCTGCGCTGGCGTGGAGGCACCTTCGACTACAGCCTGAACATGTTGCTGCTGCCGCTCACCGGCTTCGTGAACGGCACCATGAACGCGGCGATCTTCGGCGTCCCGGACGCGAACGGGAAGACCGTCAAGCTGTCCGGCTGGGAGGCCGTCGGTGAGGGCGGGATCGCGGTGCTGAGCGGCTACGCGATCGCCAACAGCCTCGGCCTGGCGAAACTGGTCGGCGGGAACCTGGCGATCGGCCGGCTGTGGCAGAAGGGCGGCCTGGCCGAGATCGTGCTGACGATGCCGCTGCGGCTGTTCGAGAAGGGCATCGGCGGCGCGTTCCTGACCCCCGCGATCCGCGCGTCGATCAACCCGTCGTGGTATCAAGTTCCGCCGGTACTTCCTCCTGTCGAAGGAGCACAGTGACGAACCGCTACGTGGCGCCGAAGGGGCGCGGGACCTACCGCCGGATCACCGAGGCGCTGCGGGCCGCCGCGCCCGGTGACGTGATCGTCGTGAGCGCGGGCGAGTACGCCGAGCAGCTCCGGCTGGACCGCTCGGTCGCAATCGTCGCCGAGCCGGGCCAGGGCGGTGCCGTCGCGCTGGTCGGCGTACCGGGTGAGCCCGCGGTGGTGGCGGAAGGGCTGGAGTGCTCGCTGCGCGGGCTGGTGATCCGGGCCGCGGGTGACGACGGCAGTACGCCGGCCGTGGGCGTCGCGCCCGGGGCCGGGCTGATGCTGGACGACTGCACGGTCGTCGGCGGCCGGATCCATGCCCGCGGCAACGAAGGTGGCGGGCAGGGCACGGACCTGACCGGGTACGGCGTGACCACGCTGATGCTGCGCGGGACGCGGATCGAGAAGGGCCGGCTGGCCGCGCTGCACCTGTCCGGGCGGGTCCGGGCGAAGGTCGAGGACTCCGTCATCGACACGATCGACGGGATCGGCGTGGTGCTCTCGGGCAACGCGTTCCTGGAGGCGTCGCGGCTGCGGCTGAACACCACGTCCGGGTACGGCTTCCGGCTGCGCGGCTCCAGCCGGCTCGAGGCGACGGACGGCGTGATCCGCCAGACGGGAATGGCCGGCGTACTCCTGGAGGACTCGTCGAGCGCGACGCTGACCGACGTACGGATCGACCGGCCCGGCGGGCCCGGGATCCACGCGGCCGGTACGGCGAAGGCGACGCTGACCGACTGCCGCGTGCGGAACTCGCGGGCCAGCGGGCTCGTGGTGCAGGACCAGGCCGACCTGACAGCGTCCGACTGCATCGTCGCCGACGCGGGCGCGAATGCCTTGCTGGCTTCGGATTCCGCCACGGCGACGTTGACCGACAGCCGCTTCGACCGCTCGGTCTACAGCGCCGTCCACCTCACCGGTACGTCGGTGGTGCGGTTGACGGACTGTCTGGTTCGCGAGGGCGCGGAGCACGGCGTCCACGCGACCGCGTCGTCGCGGGTTGAGCTCACCAGATGCGGGATCGCCGACGTTGGGTTGACGGGAGTTTCGATCGTCGACGGCGCGGCGGCCGAAGCGGTGGACTGCCGGGTCAGCGGCGGCGGGACCGGCGTACACCTGGAGTCTTCGGTGGCGACCGGGTTCCGCGGTACGTCGGTCAGCGGTACGGTCGGGACCGGGATCGAGCTGGCGGGCGCTGGGCTGGCCACGCTGGACGCCGTACGCGTCAGTGCGTCCAAGGCCGCCGGGATCGTGGTCGGGACCGGCGCCGCGGCCGAGGTGACGAGCAGCACGATCGAGGAGTGCGGCGGGTCCGGGCTCGTCGTGTGGTCGGGGGCGAGGCCCGCCGTACGGGCGTTGCGGGTCGCGAGTGTGGCGAAGAACGGGATCTACCTGGCGGAGAAGGCGGCTGGGACGTATTCCGACTGCGATGTGACGGGGACGAAGTACCCGGCGCTGCACTTGAGCAAGACGTCCGCGCCGGTGTTCCAGCATCTCCGGATCCGCGACTGCGTCGAGGCGGTCGGGCAGGAGGACGGGGCGAACCCGAAATTCGAGGACTGCACCGTGGACGGCGTACCGATGAACGCGCCGACACCGGCGCTCGCGGCGGCCGCGAGCGTGCCGGGGGTTGCGCCGACGCCGACGGCCGGGCTGGACGAGAGCATGCCGCCGGACGACGAGACGCTTGAGGACGTGCTCGCCGAGCTCGACGAGCAGGTTGGGTTGGACCGCGTCAAGCGTGACGTCCAGTCGATCGTGAAGCTCATGCAGACGGTGCGGATGCGGCAGGAGGCGGGTCTGCCCGCGCCGCCGCTCTCGCGGCACTTGGTGTTCGCGGGCAATCCCGGTACCGGTAAGACGACGGTGGCGCGGCTGTACGGGCGGGTGCTGAAGGCGCTCGGTCTGCTCCGCAAGGGGCACTTGGTCGAGGTTGATCGGACGGGGCTCGTCGGCGAGTACGTCGGGCACACCGGTCCGAAGACGACTGCGGCGGTGAATCAGGCGCTCGGTGGCGTGCTGTTCATCGACGAGGCGTACTCCCTGGCACCCGTTGGCATCGGCAACGACTTCGGCGCCGAAGCCATTGCCACGTTGGTGAAACTGATGGAGGACCACCGGGACGACCTCGTGGTGATCGTTGCCGGGTATGTGAACGACATGTCGCGCTTCATCGGGTCCAACCCCGGTCTGTCGTCACGCTTCACCCGGACGTTGATGTTCGAGGACTACACGGCCGCCGAGCTCGTGGCGATCGTCGAACACCAGGCCGGCGGTCACCAGTACGAGGTCACCACAGACGCCCGTACGGCGCTCTCCGACCTCTTCGAACGCATGCCCCGCGGCGAAGGCTTCGGCAACGGCCGCTCCGCCCGCCAGATCTTCCAGGCCATGACCGAACGCCAGGCCCACCGCCTCTCCGAACTCACTGCCCCCACCCCCGAACAACTCGTAGCCCTCGAATCAGCCGACCTCCCCGAAACCGCCTGAACCCACCCGCAACCCCCACATATCGCTCCGAAGCCACCGAGTCGTGCCGTTTGGTCGCTGACGCGTTTGCCCAGTCGTGGAGTGTGGTCCCGGATCACCAGCCAGTCCTCACGAGTCGACGGATCGCGGGTGTGGTTGTCGGGTGGGTGCGCGGGCGAGCGGATCAGGCGGCGAGCACTTCGAGTGACGAGCACGCCGTACGGGCGTCCCTCGCGCGCGTGCCCGATGCGTCCCTCGGCCGGTCGAGTCGTGGCGGTTGGTCGGTGGTGCGTTTGCCGAGTCGTGGGTTGTGGTTCCGGATCGGCAGCCATTTCTCACGACTCGGCGGATCGTGAGCGGGTGCTGTCGAGCGGCACTCCAGGGCGGTTGTAACAGTAGAAGGTGGGATTTTCTCAAGGAGAGTTGTTTTGAGTAGTGACAGTTCGCGGTAAGTCGCTTACGGTTTGGCCGCATGACGATGACGCGACGTGGGTTGCTGGTGGGCGCTGGGGCGGTTTTGGCCGGCGGGATGGTGGGGGTGCCGGCGTGGGCGGCGCCGGGTGGGTTGCCGCCGACGCGGCGGTTCGCGCTCGATGGGTCGGGTGGTGAGCTGTTTCGGAGCAAGCCGTTGGCGGATGTGACCGTGATGCAGTCGATCGCCTTCGACAACGCGAACCAGCGGCTGTTCGCCGGCCAGTTGCGCGCGGGGTCGCCGGCCAACAGCGGTGATCTCACGCTGACGCAGCTCACCACGGCCGGCGACGTCGTCGGGCACATGTACCTGAGCGGTTTCGGCCATGCGGTCTCGATCGGTGCGGAGGCAGTCGGGCGTACGACGTACCTCTGGACCGAGACCGACGTGGATACGGTGAATGGGCGTGGTCGTCAGGTTGCTCGGTTCCGCTGGCGGGACGGTGCGACGTTGACGAAGGATTCGCCGGGGCTGCGGAGTTGGAAGCCGGTCGCGGACGGCGCACTGTTCACGCCGTCGGTCGATCAGCAGCACGGCCGGATCGCCATTCGGCATACCCAAGCGGACGGCTTTCACATCAACGTGTACTCGCTGTCCGCGGCGCGGGCCGGCAACTTCTCGAACGTGCTCGCGTCGTTCAAGCAGCCCGCGATGACTGCCGGCATCGACTTCCAGGGCTGGGCGCTGTACGGCTCGTACGTCTACCTCTGGGAGGGCGAGGCGTACTCCGGCACGCCTGACCCCGCACAGTTCACGTCGAAGCTGTGGACCTACGACATCACCACCGGCGAGATCGTCGAGTCGGTTCGCATCCTCGACGGCGGCGACCTCGTCTACCGCGAGGCCGAGGGCGTCGGCGTGCATCTCGACCGCTTCGGTTGTCCCCGGCTCTGCTTCGGCTTCGCGTCCGGTGTCGGCGGGGATCGCCGCGCCAACCTCTTCTACCGCGACTCGTTCGTCTAACACCCGTCGCCGAGAAGTTCTCAGAAGTTTTTGTTCGAACTAATGACACTTCTCGGTAAGAGACTTACCGTCGAACGGTATGGACAACCTCTCCCGCCGTGGGTTGCTGACCGGGGCCGGCGCGCTGATCGCCGCCGGCACGGTCGGTCTTCCCGCCGCCACCGCCCGGACCCTGTCCCTGCCCGCCTCCAAGCGCTTCAAGATGAGCGCGACCACCAACGAGTTCTTCCGCAGCCAGCCGCTGCACGACGCGACGGTGATGCAGTCGTTCGCGTTCGACACCCCGAACGACCGGCTGTTCGCCGCGCAGTTGCGGGGCGGCAGCGGGGCGAACAGCGGTGATCTCGCGCTGACCCAGCTCGACTTCGCCGGCAACGAACTCGGGTACATGTACCTCACCGGCTTCGGCCACGCGGTCTCGATCGGCGCCGAGGGTTCCGGGAGTACGACGTACCTCTGGACCGAGACCGACGTGGACACCGCGAACGGGCGCGGCCGGCAGATCTGCCGGTTCCCGTGGCAGAACGGGAAGACGCTGACATCGGCATCGGTGACGAAGTGGAAGCCGGTGTCGAACGGGACCGTGTTCACACCAGCCGTCGATCAGCGCTTCAACCAGCTCGGTGTGCGGCACTCGTTGTCGGATGGCATGCACATCAACGTGTACTCACTCGCGGCCGCACGGACAGGCGATTTCTCGACGGTACTGGCGTCCTTCAAGCAGCCGGCGTTGACGTCCGGGATCGACTTCCAGGGGTGGACGTTGTACGGATCGTACGCGTACTTCTGGGAAGGCGAGGCGTATCCGGGTGCGCCCGACGAGACCAAGGCGACGTCGAAGCTGTGGTGCTACGACATCAACGCCGGTCAGCTCGTCGACTCGTTCCTGACGCTGGCCGGGAAGAGCCTGACCTACCGTGAGCCCGAAGGAATGGCGGTCTACGGCTCGACGGACGCGACGGCACGCCTGTACTTCGGCTTCGCGTCAGGCGTCACCGGCGACCGCCGGGCCAACCTCTTCTACCGCAACACCTTGGTCTAAAGGCGTTACTGGGCGACGCCGTACAGACGATCACCGGCGTCGCCCAGGCCCGGGACGATGTAACCCTTCTCGTTCAGGTGCGAATCCATGCCGGCGATCACCAAGTTGCAGGGGACATCGAGGTCGGTGAGTTCGCGTTCGACGCGCTGCACGCCTTCAGGGGCCGCGAGCAAGCAGATCGCGGTGATGTGGTCGGCGCCGCGGTCCACCAGGAACTGGATCGCGGCCGCCAGCGTCCCGCCGGTGGCCAGCATCGGGTCGAGCACGTAGCACTGCCGCCCGGACAGGTCCTCCGGAAGCCGTTCGGCGTACGTCGACGCAGTCAGCGTCTCCTCGTTGCGCACCATGCCGAGGAACCCCACCTCGGCGGTCGGGAGCAGCCGGGACATGCCCTCGAGCATGCCGAGGCCGGCCCGCAGGATCGGGACGACCAGCGGCTTCGGCGAGGCGAGCTTCACGCCCTGCGCCTCCGCGACCGGTGTCTGCACCGTGACCGGACCGGTCCGCACGTCCCGCGTCGCCTCGTAGGCGAGCAACGTGACGAGCTCCTCGGTCAGCCGCCGGAACGTGGGTGAGTCCGTGCGCTCGTCCCGCAGCGCGGTGAGCTTGTGAGCGACGAGCGGGTGGTCCACGACGAGGATCTGCATAAGCCGGAACGGTACCGTCGGCGATTCGCGGCGCGAAAGCGTGCGCGCTGTCAGACTGGGAACCGCATTGGAATCTGCCCTGAATTCGCCCCCCAGGGAGTACGCCGATGACTGAGAAGACGCCCGAGCAGTTGGACCGCCTCCGTCGTCGCGCAGCCTTTCTGCGCGAGCGGGACGAGGCCCGCGCACTGCGGGACCGGATCGCGCCGCGGCGGGCGCGGGTCCGGCAGTTGCGGGAACTGATGCGCAGAGCGACGTACCATCACTGACTGTTGACGGGTGTTGGTGGATCTGATACCGCTCCGAGATCGCGTGCGCCGCCGGAGTCTGGGACGATGACCCGGTGTCCGATGTCACAGCAGGGCAGATGACCACCGACCTCGATTTCGCGGTCGCCGCCTACACCGAGGACGGGAACTGGACGGTCACCCCGCTGGTACTGCGTGGTGAGCCGGACCTGTCCACGGTGGTGTCCGCGCTCCGCCGGTACCCCGGTGAGGCCGGCGTGCTCGGGATGGTCTCGGTGGACGAGGACTTCTTCGTGCTCGTCCGGGTGCTCGGTGGTCGCGCGCGGCTGCTGATCTCCGACGTCACCGCCGCCACCGAGTGGCCGCTGGCCCGGCAGGTCGTCGACGAACTCGACATCCCGCTGGCCGATGACGACGACGAGCAGGTCCCGGCCGGTGACCTGACGATCATCGCCGACCTGGGGATGACCGCGATGGACCTCGGTGCGCTGTGCGACGACGTCGACCTCTACCCGGAGGAGATGCTCGAGGAGATCGCCGAGACGCTCGGGTTCGGCAACCAGTTCCACGACGCGATCGAAGCCCTTGGCTAGCCCGCTCCTGCGGCGGGAGTGGTCGAGGTTGATGGCGCTCGCCCTGGAGGAGGGCGAGCTCGCGCTGCCCGACGTACCGATCGGGGCCCTGGTCGTGGACGAGGGTGGCGAGATCATCGGGCGCGGTCACAACGAGCGGGAGACGACCGGTGATCCGACCGCGCATGCCGAGGTCGTGGCGATCCGGGAGGCGGCGCGGCATGTCGGCGAGTGGCGGCTGACCGGCTGCACGCTGGTGGTCACGCTGGAGCCGTGCACGATGTGCGCCGGGGCGATCGTGCTGTCCCGGCTGGACCGGCTGATCTTCGCGGCGTACGACGAGAAAGCCGGCGCCGTGGGCTCGCTGTGGGACGTCGTCCGGGACCGGCGGCTGAACCATCGGCCCGAGGTGGTGGGCGGTGTGATGGCCGATGTGGCCGGTGCTCGGCTGCGCGATTTCTTCATTCGTCACCGACCTTGATAGTGTCCTCGGCGGTGGCGTGTCCGAGCGGCCGAAGGAGCGCGCCTCGAAAGCGCGTGACGGGCAACCCCCGTCCGAGGGTTCAAATCCCTCCGCCACCGCCATGGAGTTGGATGGTTCCGCACGGAGTGTGGAACCATCCAACTGCATATCAAGTGCTGTGGGATTTGGGAGGAGCCTGCGACGGTTCCCTCCGCCACCGCCAAACCGCCCCTCGGGGTGGGACAGAGCCGGAGACCCTGATGCTGTGTGATGCGTCAGGGTTTTCGTCTCTCTGGACCTGACTCGGGACGCTCGACGAGAGGGCCCCTATGGATGTTGAGGAGCTCGACCGGATCCTGCTCGGCGGGGCCGCGGTCCTGCTCGTCGCGGTCGTGGCGGTCCGGTTGTCCGGCAAGATCGGGCTCCCGTCACTGCTCATCTATCTCGGGATGGGCCTGGCGCTCGGCGAGGCCGGACCGGGACACATCCACTTCGAGGACGCCAAGCTGGCGCACGCGCTCGGGTTCGCCGCGCTGGTGGTGATCCTCACCGAGGGCGGTCTGACGACCCGCTGGAACGAAGTACGACCGGTGATGCCGCTGGGGCTTGTGTTGGCGACCGTCGGGGTCGCGGTGAGTGTCGGCGTGGTCGCGGGTGTGGCGCACTTCGTGCTGGGGCTGAGTTGGCAGCTGTCCGTGCTCCTGGGGGCCGTGACGTCGCCGACGGACGCGGCGGCGGTGTTCTCAGTACTGAGACGGGTGCCGGTCCGTCCACGCCTGCGTGGAGCGCTGGAGGCGGAATCCGGTCTGAACGACGCCCCGACTGTGTTGCTCGTCACACTCGTGAGCACCGGCGAGGTCGGCGACAAGGGCCTGCTGGCATTCAGCGGGCTGGTGCTCTACGAGCTGATCGTCGGTGCCCTGTTCGGCCTGGTGATCGGGTGGGTGAGCGTCGGCCTGATCCGCCGGATGGCCCTCGGCTCGGCCGGTCTGTATCCGCTCGCGGTCCTCTCGGTCGCGTTCATCTCGTACGCCGGAGGCTCGGTCCTGCTCCACGTCTCGGGCTTCGCGTCGGTGTACGTGACGTCGCTGGTGCTCGGGCGGGCGGAGCTGCCGCACCGGATGGCGACCCGGTCGTTCGTGGACGGCATCGCCTGGTTGGCGCAGATCGGGTTGTTCGTGATGCTCGGGCTGCTGGCGTCGCCCGGCCGGTTCCGGTTGAACGACGTCGTGCTCGCGCTGGTGATCGGGTTCTCGGTCACGGTGGTCGGGCGGTTCGCGTCGGTGGCGATCTCGGCGGCGCCGTTCCGGTTGCCGTGGGCGGAGCGGACGTTCATCTCGTGGGCCGGGCTGCGCGGCGCCGTACCGATCGTGCTGGCGACCATCCCACTCTCCGAGGGAGTGCCGCACGCGGACCGGATCTTCGACGTGGTGTTCGTGCTCGTGCTGCTGTTCACGTTGCTGCAGGGGCCGTCACTGCCGTGGCTCGCGAAGCGGCTGAACGTGCTCGACGAGAACGCGGCGCACGAGGTGGACATCGACGTGGCGCCGCTGGAGTCGCTCGGCGCGGACATGATCCAGGTCCAGATCCCGAGCGAGTCCCGGCTGGCCGGTGTCGAGATCGGCGAGCTCCGGCTGCCGCCGGGCGTTTCGGTCTCCCTGGTCATCCGCGGCGAACGGGCGTTCGTCCCGGACCGCCGTACCGTGCTGCGGGCCGCCGACTCGATGCTGGTCGTCGCGCCCAGCCCGGTCCGCGAACAGACCGTCCGCCGCCTCCGGGCCGTGTCCCGGGCCGGCCGCTTGGCCGGCTGGTTCGGCGAACGCGGCCGCGAACAGCAGTAGCTGTCCGCGGCCGGTAGAGGTCAGTGCAGGGTCAGTTCGGGTTCTGGCCGGAGGGGATCGGCTGCGGGGTGCGGACGACCGGGAGGCAGACGGTGCTGCCGGCCGGGACCTGGACCGAGGGGATGCCCTTCAGCTTCACGGAGCCGAAGCTGGCGCCGATCACCAGGTCGACCGTGTGGTCGGTGCGGCCGTCGGCGATCAGCACGGCCTTCTGGTTCAACTGACCGGCGACCAGGAGCATCTCGGGGGCGGTCTCGGAGGCGCCGCGCAGCGACACCACGTCGGTCTTGTCGCCCTTGGGCTCGTTGGCGATCTTGCTGACGTTGAAGCCGCGCTTCTTCAGCACGTCCGCGACCCGGCCGGCCGAGCCCGCGCGGGCGCCACCGTTGTAGATGTTCAGGACGACCTGTTTCGGCACCAGGCGGTTGTTCGCGAGGTTCTGCTCGGTACAGGTCGGCTCGGCACTGCTGTTCACCAGCGACTTCCAGCCCCACCAGCCACCGCCGGCGAGAATTCCGAGCAGGATCACCATCGTGATCGGTGTACGCCACCGGAGCCGCGAGTGCGGCCTCGGTTGCGGATGGATCGCTGTCATTTGCTCTACCCCCCGTGAGCGGCAGCCATGGTCAGTCCACGACCAGTACCCGTGCATGCAGAACTTGACGCTGCTGCAGCGCGGCCCGCAAGGCGCGATGCAGGCCGTCCTCGAGATACATGTCGCCCCGCCACTCGACGACATGCGCGAACAGGTCGCCGTAAAAGGTCGAATCCTCGTCGAGGAGAGCCGTCAGGTCCAGAGTGCCCTTCGTCGTGACGAGTTCGTCCAGCCGCACCTGCCGTGGCGGCAGTGAAGACCAGTCCTTGGGCCGCAGCCCGTGGTCCGGGTACGGCCGATCGTCCCCGACGCGCTTGAAGATCACCTCCCGGAGTCTAGCGGGATTCCAGGTCGTGCGAGGAGGTCATGAAGGTCACCGGAACAGTCCGCGACCGGATTTCAACCTTTTGGCGGAGTCCGGCGTCAGACCCGGACACAGAGCAGTGAGCGCGGTAGGGAGCTCACCCGCGAGGGGGTAAACACGATGCGAATTCTTCCGAAACTCGGCCTGGTGACCGTGGCACTCGCCGTCGTGGCACTCGGTACGACGCTGCCGGCGGACGCGGTCACGGTGTCTCAGGTGAAGGCCGCCCAGACCCGCCTGAACGGGCTCGGCTGTACGTCCGGCCCGGTCGACGGCCAGGCTGGCGCGATGACCCAGGCCGCCACCGTGCGGTTCCAGTCCGCCAACGCCCTGAGCCAGACCGGTTCGCTGAGCGGTACGACGTACACCCGGCTGATGGCTTCGACGGCGAAGCGGTGTGACGTCCGTGCGGTACCGCGGAGTTCGGGGAGCGGGCGCCGGATCGTCATCAGCCAGACGCAGAACTGGGTGTGGTTGATCGATGCCCGCGGCAAGGTCGTTCGGCAAGGCGGGATCGTTGACAACCCGACGTACCTGAAGGCTGGTACTTATACGAGTGGGGCGAAGTGCGGCCGGCCGGCGCGGGTACTGCGGAACACCGACGGCGCCCGGTTGTATCTGAACCATTTCGTCCGGTTCGCGCCGTGTGGAGTCGGGTTCCACCAGATCCCGACGTACAAGACGAACGGGCAACAGATTCACCCCGACTGGCTGCTCGGCACGAATGACAAGGTCTCGCACGGTTGTATCCGGGTCTCCGCCGCGATGTCGGCAACGATCTGGACCTTCGCCGCCACCCCGACGCGTGTAGTCGTCCTGCGCTGACCCAAGAGGACTAGCATTCCCGACGGGTAGTTCCGTCAACCGGGGAAAGGCACGCTGATGGCCGAGAAAGCCGACGTCGTCGAGACCGTCACGCAGGGGTACGCGTTCGAAGGGGCTGCCCTCGAGCTGGGCGCGCTGCTGGTCGACGGCGAGCCGAAACCGGAGGCGGCGGTCCGGATCCCGCTCGGGATGATGAACCGGCACGGTCTGGTCGCGGGCGCCACGGGTACCGGTAAGACGAAGACCCTGCAGTTGATGGCCGAGCAGTTGTCCGCGGCCGGTGTCGCGGTGTTCGCCGCCGACATCAAGGGCGACCTGTCCGGCATCTCGCAGCCGGGCGCGAGCAGCGACAAGCTGCTGGCCCGGACCAAGGCGATCGGCCAGGACTGGACCGCGACCGGTTTCCCGACCGAGTTCTACGCGCTCGGCGGCCAGGGGACGGGCGTCCCGATCCGCGCCACGATCACCTCGTTCGGCCCGGTGCTGCTGTCCAAGGTGCTGGGGCTGAACGACGTCCAGGAGTCGTCGCTCGGGCTGATCTTCCACTACGCCGACAAGGCCGGGCTGACGCTGCTCGACCTGAAGGACCTGCGCTCGGTCATCCAGCACCTCACCTCGGACGAGGGCAAGGAAGACCTCAAGGAGCTCGGCGGCCTGTCCGCGGCGACGGCGGGCGTCATCCTGCGCGCGCTGATCGGGTTCGCCGACCAGGGCGCGGAGGAGTTCTTCGGTGAGCCCGAGTTCGAGACCGCCGACCTGCTGCAGCAGCGTGACGGGAAGGGTGTCATCTCGCTGCTCGAGCTGCCGAACCTGCAGGACCGGCCGGCGCTGTTCTCGACGTTCCTGATGTGGCTGCTGGCGGACCTGTTCCACGACCTGCCCGAGGTCGGCGACGTGGACAAGCCGAAGCTGGTGTTCTTCTTCGACGAGGCACACCTGCTCTTCAACGACGCATCGAAGGCGTTCCTGGACTCGATCGCGCAGACCGTGCGGCTGATTCGCTCGAAGGGCGTCGGCGTCTTCTTCGTGACCCAGACCCCGAAGGACGTCCCGGACGCCGTCCTCGCGCAGCTCGGTTCCCGCGTGCAGCACCAGCTGCGGGCGCACACGCCGAACGACGCGAAGGCGCTGAAGGCGACGGTGTCGACGTTCCCGAGCTCGTCGTACGACCTCGGTGAGGTGCTGACCCAGCTCGGGATCGGCGAGGCGATCGTGACCGTGATGAACGAGAAAGGCGCCCCGACCCCGGTCGCCTGGACCCGGTTGCGGGCGCCGCAGTCGCTGATGGCGCCGGCCACCGCGGAGCAGATGTCGGCCGCGGTGCAGGCCTCGGCGAACAACGCGAAGTACTCGCAGGCGGTCGACCGCGAGTCGGCGTACGAGATCCTGGCCGCGAAGGTGCAGGCCGGGGCGGCGCAGGCCGAGGCCGAGAAGCAGCAGCAGGAGCAGGCCAAGCAGGAACAGCACCAGGAGCCGCGGCAGCGGGCGCAGAAGCAGGAGAAGTCGATGGTCGAGCAGGTCATCGGGTCGACGGTGTTCAAGCAGTTCGCGCGCTCGGCCGGCAAGGAGATCGTCCGGGGGCTGTTCGGCGCGGCGCGGAAGCGCTGATTCCGGAACCGGCGAGGTCCGGTTTTCCTTCCCTGCCAGGGAAAATGCGCATCGGATTGTTGATCAAACGACTGAAACAGAAGGCGTTGTCGATCGTTTCCAAGTCGTCATCCACAGCCGCGCCGTCGCGGATTGGGACCTGACGCGCACTCGTCGTACCGTGTGAGGT
Source organism: Kribbella sp. NPDC054772 (assembly GCF_053611945.1). Classification (NCBI taxonomy): domain Bacteria; kingdom Bacillati; phylum Actinomycetota; class Actinomycetes; order Propionibacteriales; family Kribbellaceae; genus Kribbella; species Kribbella sp. NPDC054772. Next base: position 205,061 of record NZ_JBSHBJ010000009.1, read on the forward strand.
GATGGTTGCGCAGAGTAGGCGAGCGGTGCGTTCCTGGGCGCTCTGGACCCTGACGGTCCCGGCGTTCGCCCTCGTCGTGTTCGTCGACCTGGCCGCCATCGGGTACGCCGCGCACGCGGTCACCGACAGTCCGAGCTGGCGCGATCTGAACGTGGTGTTCGCCCTGACCGTGTCCGCGCTGATCTCGGTCGAAGGCGCCCGCCGGGTGGAGAGCCGGCGGCGGCGCGGCGGCGCGCTGCACAAGGACCTCGCCCCGGCCTGGATGATCGCCGCGGCCGTCATCCTGCACCCGGCGCTGGCGATCCTGGTCGCGGTCCTGCTGCGGATCTGGTGGCGGATCCGGGCCGGCAAATGCATTCCGTACCGCTGGGCCTTCTCGACCGCCGTGCACGTCCTCGCGGTCGGCGCGGCACACTCGGTCTTCGTCTCGGCCCGCCATCTGACCGGCGACGGCGGCCTCGGCCTGGTCGTCTCGATGGTCGGCGGCTCAGTGGCGTACGTCGTCACCGACACCCTGCTGTGCGGGCTCGCGATCTCGCTGATCATCCCGGGCAGCAGCCGGCGAGAGACCGTCGGCAGCCTTGACGACGTGTGCACGGACGTGACCGCCGCGACCCTGGGCTGTCTGCTGGCGGCCGCCTGCCTGGTCAGCCCGTGGTTCGCGTTCGTCGCGATCCCGATCACGCTGACCGCGCAACGCGCCCTGCTGCTCGGCCAGCTCGAGACCGAGGCCCAGACCGACCCGAAGACCAGCCTGACCCGGGTCGACTGGTGGCGCCGACGGACCGAGCAGATGCTGGGTACGTCGCGGAGCCAGCGCGAACCGATGGCGGTGCTGCTGATCGACATCGACCACTTCAAGCAGGTCAACGACCGGCACGGGCACCTGGTCGGCGACGAGGCGCTGCGCGCGGTCGCGACGATCCTGCGGAGCGCGATCCGGGCGAAGGACGTGATCGGCCGGTTCGGCGGCGAGGAGTTCGTGATCGCGCTCCCGGACACCGGGATCGACGACGCGACGGTGACCGCGGACCGGCTGCGCAACGCGGTCGCCAACAGTCCGCTGGCCGCGATGTGCGCCGGTGTCCTCGACGACCCGGATCTGGATCCGGACACCTTCCACCTGACCGTCAGCATCGGCGTCGCGGTCTACCCGAGCGACGGTGCGAGCGTGGACGACCTGCTGCTCCGCGCCGACCGCGCGATGTACGCCGCGAAGGCCGCCGGCCGCAACCGGGTCCGGCTGGCCGCCGACATGGTCACGCTGCCCCAAATCACCCAATTCTCGGAACCGACAGAACCTTTGGCGCAAGCTCAGCGTCCTGTGAGGTGAGGACGGCAGGACGGAGCACACATGGCGGCAACGGGGAGTCGTGACGACGACTTCACGGCGTTCGTGCTGGCCAGATCCGCGCGGTTGGTGCACTTCGCGCGGATGCTCTGCGGTGACAGCGGTCTGGCCGAGGACCTGGTGCAGACCGCGCTGGAGAAGGCGTACCTGCGCTGGGACCGGATCGAGATGGCCGACCCGTTCGCGTACGTCCGGCAGTCGGTGGTCAACCAGCACCTGTCGTGGGTACGGCGTCGTCCGTGGCGCGAACGCCCGAGCGGTGACGCGGCCGAGCTCGACCTGTTCCTCGAACCGGTGGAGTCGGACCACACCGGCGCGATCCATCGACGGGTCGCGATCGGAGCGGCGCTGGCCGCGCTGAGCCGACGGGAGCGCGCGGTCGTCGTACTGCGGTATGTCGAGGACCTGACCGAGCGGGAGACCGCGGCGGTCCTCGGAGTAGCGGTGGGCACGGTGAAGAGCGCGAACGCGCGGGCGCTGGACAAGTTGCGGACCGCGCCGGAGCTGAGCGGTGTGGGGGAGAGAGCATGAACGACGAGCGCGGAACCGTGGCGGAGGAGGAACTCCGCGCCGCCCTGGCGCCGGACGACTCGGTCGCGCCGCTGGACCCGGCCCGGGTGATCGCGGGGGCGCAGCGTCGTCGGGTGCGTGGCCGGCTCACAACCGCCGCGGCGGCTTCGATCGCGGTCGCGGCGGTGGTCGGGTTGGCGGCGGTGGTTGGGGGGAATCTGGTGAGTGACGGGCCTCAGCCTGCGGGGCCCGGGCCGACGGCGCCAGTGGTGACTTCGACCCAGCCATCTCGTATTCCGCCGAGCCCGACGAGCCGGCCGTCCGCGATACCGACTCCGCCGGCCGGCCCGGTGACGCCGACCGGTACCGCGCCGCAGCGGCCGCCGAGCTCCGCGCCCACGACACCGACAAACGAGACGCCGACGAATGTGCCGCCGACGAATGTGCCGCGGACGAATGTGACTCCTACGAACGTGCCGCGGACGATTCCGCCGCGGGCGACGCCGACGCCACAGGGCCGGCCGTCGCGGTTCGCTACTCCTTCGACGCCGCCGACGCGTTCGCCGAACTGACGCGCCGGCAGAACCTTTTCATTGCCTGCTTGCGTCCTTGAGCCCGACCGAACATCACAAAGGTGCGGAGGGCAACGAATGAATGAGGCAGGCCGGAAGCGACGCGTGACCCGCATGGTGCTGGGCGGACTCGCCGCCGCGGCAGTGGTCGGCGTCGCAGTCGCGGGCACGGCGATGGCACGCAGCAGCAACTCGTCGGCGGACACGGCAGCCCAAGGCGGCCCAGCCGTCGCGACCCCGACAGTCGACACCCCACGTCCCGTCGCGACCCCGACTCGGGCCCCACGTCCGGTCCCGGCGACCCAATCGCCGACTCGCGCGCAGACTCTGCGCCCGGTGCCGGCGACCGAAACGCCGACGCTGCGCGCTCGCCGGACGCCGACCGCGTCATCGTCGGTCCCGCCGACGCGCACGCCAGAACCGCGCGCGACCCCGACGCGCTGGACGAGCCCGACCGCTCCGCCGCGGGCGACCCCGTCGGCTTACCCGACCCGCTCGCCGCGAGCGACGCCGACCCGCTGGGCGACCCCCACCCCGCCGCCGCGGGCGACGCCGTCGGAGCCCCCGACGGTCGCACCGCGCGGGAAGTAGCGGGCCGGCCCCGCACGCCTGCTGACCGAGTCATGCGGCCGTGTTCTTGCGGGAAGTAGCGGACGTCCAGCACTCACCAAACGCCGACCGCACGCCTGCTGACGAGGTCAGCAGGCGTGCGGCCGTGGTTGTGGGGGAGGTTGGTGAGTGCTGCAGGTTCAGCAGGCGCCGAAGGTGCCGGCCGAGATCCACGCCTTGGCTACGTACATCCCGGCGTTGACCCGCAGCCACACGTTGCTCGTCCCCTGCGAACCCGTGACGCTCTCACCGGTCGTCTGGCACTCGACGGTGACCTGCGCCGACTTCCCGGCCATCCCGACGACGGCGCCGGTGGAGTTCGGTGCGTTCCGCACGTTCAGGTACCCGGACGAGATCGACACCGTCCCGCGGCCGCCGTCGCCGGTCCACAGGTACGTGACGTCCACCCACGAGTTGTCGGCGAGTTTCAGCGCATCCCAGAACACGCCGTCCGCGAGGTCGATCCCGGCCGGGTTGGCGACGGTGCGGCCGAACTGGTCCTTCTTCCCGTTGTACCCGTCCTGGTACGCCGCCTGCGCCTCGGGCTTGCCCTGCGGCAGGTCCTTCCACATCTCGCGGGTCGCGCTCGGGTTCCAGTAGTCGTCCTTGGTGTTCCACGGACCGACGTCCCACACCGGCTCGAACGCGCATCGTGAGGCAGTGCAGACCTTCACCGAATACGTGCCCGAACCGTTGCCGGACAGTCCACGTCGGGAGGGCAAGGCAACGAAGTGGTCGCGGCTGACGATGACGTGCCCGTTGGCCGTCGTACCGCCGACCAGGCCCTCGCGGGTCGCGAACACGTGTGACTTGAGCGGCGCGGCCTGGATAGCCATCCGCGGCGCGGCCACCTTGTCGGTGGGTGCGACCGTGACATCACTGACCCACGGCTTCGCGCCGGTCGGTGGCGCCAGCACGATGATCCGGAGCTGGACCTGGTCGCTGGCCGCCGGCAGCGCAGTCGGCGTACCGGATGAGGCGGCCGTCCACTCCGACCACCGGTTGCCGTTCCACGACCGTACGTCGACCTCGGTCGAGGAACCGTCCGGTGCAGCGGATTTGTAGCCGACGACAACGGCCGACGTGGATTCGGGGAACCGGACCGGCGCGAGCTCGGCCAGACCGGTTCGTTGCTTGATCTCGCTGGCGCCGAGCGCGGCCGCGGCGTTACCGAGGACGATCCGGCTGCCCTCGACGGTGACGTTGCTGGATCCGGCGACCGGCCGCGCGGCCACCGACGTCGGATCCGGTACGGCGGCATTGGTCGGCAAGGTTGCGGTAAAGATCGCCGCGGTCGCGGCCAGACAGGCGGCGAGCGCGACAGAACGAGTGATACGCATGGGCGGAACCTCCGGGGCGGTGAAGGTGTGTTCACCCAATGTGACTCATGAACATCTCCTCTGACTAGCCCGTCAATAAATTTCTTCGAAGGAGTTGGTGACGAAACAGAACCCGATCGGTCGCTCACCGGGTTTGGACCGGTGTGACAGAGGTTGAGGAGAATCGATGACCCGGACCGCGGACGCCGACTTCGAGCGCTTCGTCGTGGCGCAGTCGACCCCTTTGCTCCGCTTCGCGGAGATGTTGTGCGGCGATCGGCACACCGCCGAGGACCTGGTGCAGCAAGCGTTGATGCGGTCCTACCCGAAGTGGCACCGACTGGACGGCGACCCGTTGCGGTACGTCCGGCGGGTGCTGGTCAACCGATTCCTCTCCCAGGCCCGCCGGCGCTGGAACAACGAAGTACCCAGTGATCCGGTGCAGAACGATTGGGACCAGCGAGCGGTGGCGGACTTCGCCGGGGCGGTTCAGACCAGGGAGGCCGTGCTCTCGGCCCTCGGTGGTCTGACCGTCCGGGAGAGAGCCGTGGTCGCGCTGCGCTACTCGCAGGATCTCTCCGAGGCCGAGACCGCCGAGCTGCTCGGTATGGCGGCCGGGACCGTGAAGAGCACGGCTTCCCGGGCGCTGGCCAAGTTGCGTCTGGCACCCGACCTGATCGACAGCGGAGTTGGAGGAAACTGATGAGTGACGAGCAGCGGGTACGGAACGCGCTCACGTACGACATGGACCCGTGGCAGCCGAACGCCGGTGACCTGATGCGGCGCGGCAAGCGGCTGACCTGGCTGCGTCGCGGACTGGCGGCGGCAGGTGTCACGGCGCTGGCCGGAACCGTCGCGACGGTGTCCGCGGCGGTCGGCGGGCCGACCCTGCCGGTGAAGAACATGCTGGCCGGTGGCGGGAAGCCGCCGGTGCCGGCGGTCGTCCCGACCGACACCCCGAAGGTGCCGTCGGTGGACCCGACCTGCCTGCCGCAGAAGCCGCGGCTGCCGAAGGTCGTGGTCTCGGTCAACAAGACCATCGACCCGAACCAGCCGCCGGCGAAGCCGACCCTGCCGACGGTGCCGGCCGGCAAGCCGTCGCTGCCGGGCAAGCCGTCGTTGCCGACGACGAAGCCGACGCTCCCGGGGAAGCCGTCGATCCCGACGCCTTCGCTGCCGGGCGAGCCGACGGTCCCGACCACGAAGCCGACCTGGCCGTCCGGCAAGCCGTCGCTGCCGACCACCAAGCCGTCCCGTCCCGGTAAGCCGACCGTGCCGTCTGGCAAGCCCTCACTTCCGGGGAAGCCGTCGATCCCGACCACCAAGCCGAGCCTCCCGACGCTGCCGGCCAAGCCGACCATGCCGTCCAAGCCGACCCTGCCGACCGTGCCGACCAGCAAGCCGTCGCTCCCGACGCCTTCGGTGCCGGCCACGGTTCCGTCGGGCAAGCCGGTGCCGACCCTGTCGCTGCCGGACTGCGTGCACGGCGTACCGACGACGAAGCCGACGGCCCCGAAGCCGCCGACCCCGTCACTGCCGGGCAAGCCGTCGCTCCCGACCACGAAGCCGAACGTGCCGTCGCTGCCGACCGCATCGGTTTCCGCCGGCGCCGAGGTCACGGTGGACCCGGGCAAGAAGCCGACGCTGCCGAACAAGCCGCCGGTGCCGACCACCAAGCCCACCTTCCCGACCCCGTCCTCGAAGCCGAGCATCCCGACGCCGAGCCTCCCGACGACGTTCCCCACCGGCCACCCCTCCTCCGGCCGGTAGGGATTCCCGCCACCGGCGAGTAGGTCACGCAGCCCTACTCGCCGGTGGCACCATCCGCCAGCTCGCGGGCCACGTCCAGGTGGCCTGCGTGCCGGGCGTACTCCTGGAGAACGTGGAACAGGATCCAGTTCAGCGTCGGCCGGTCGTCGGTCCCGAAACGACCACCGGCCGCCGCGCTCGCCGCCGGATCGGCGCCGCTCACCACCTGCCGGGTGAACTCGCCACCCGCGTGCAGTTGCGTCAACAGCCCCGCCAAGGTGTCGCTGGGCTCGAGCGTCCAGGGACCGTCCGGGTTGTCCGCCGAATCACCCCACGGGTGCTCCACCTGTTCGGCGGTGAAGCCCCAGCGCAGCCATCGCCGTTCCATGAAGATCAGGTGCTTCAGCAGCTCCAGCGGCGTCCATCCGGACGGCAGCCGGCTGGTGCGCAGCTCTGCATCGGACAGCCCGGTGAGCTTCGCCTCGATGATGCCGCGATAGCGATCGAGGTACTGCAAGTGCAGCTCGATCGTGTCGGAGACGTCCCGCGTCGGCTTCACGACAGCCCCCGCAGGTACTCCGCGGTCTCGTCGTCTGCCGGGTAGAACGACTCGATCATCAGCTCCGACACCGTGACGTCGAGCGGCGTCCCGAAGGTCGCGATCATGGTGAGCAACGACAACTCCCGTCCGTCGTGGGTCAGCTTGAACGGTACGACGACGTCCGCCGGACCGGGTGGCGCCGGCTTGTCGTCGACGGCGTACCCGCGAAGTTCGTCGTACAGGTCCTGGAGTTCGGGATCGGCGGTGCTTGCGACGTGCCGTTGCAGGCTGGCGAGCGCGGCCGCGCGGACGTCGCCGATGTTGTCGATCCGCCGGGCCAGACCGTCCGGGTGCAGGGTCAGCCGGAGCGCGTTGATCGGTGCCTGGAGCAACTTCTCGTCGACGCCGGCGGTGAAGATCCCGATCCCGGAGTTCGCCTCGACGATGTTCCACCAGCGGTCGACGACCAGCGCCGGATACGGCTCGTGCGCCTTCAGCAGCCGGCGCAGCGTCGTCCGCACCGCGAGCATCGCCGGCGAGTGCAGCGACGCCTCACTGAAGATCGGCGCGAAACCACCGGCCAGCAGCAGCTGGTTCCGGTCCCGCAGCGGTACGTCGAGATGCTCGGCCAACCGCAGCACCATGTCCCGGCTGGGCTTCGACCGCCCGGTCTCGACGAAGCTGACGTGCCGCGTGGACACCTCGACCCGGTTCGCCAGCTCCAGCTGACTGAGCCGCCGGCGCTCCCGCCAGCCGCGCAGAAGCTCGCCCACCGGGCGCTGGAACGTCTCCTCGATCGTCGCTGCCATCCTCCGACCGTAGCGGCTGGCATAGACAGCGCCATTACCTGCGACGTCATCGACCGTCCGCCGGGCGTGGCGGCAGTGTTCTGCCCATCGCAACCGATCGAGGAGGAACACCATGAACGCCACCGCTCTCGCCGACCAGTACTTCGCCCTGTGGAACGCCGCCGACGCGGACCGCCGGGCCGAGCTGATCGCGGCCAACTGGACCGCGGACGCCACCTTCCAGGACCCGAGCTTCGAGACCACCGGCCACGACGAGCTGAACAAATTGGTCGGCGCGGCGCAGCAGATGTTCCCGGGGCTGTCGTTCGTCCGCGTCGGCACCATCGACGAGCACCACCGCTACCTGCGCTGGACCTGGCACCTGAAGGCCGACGGGCAGGAGCCGGTCGCCGGCGGTACCGACATCGTCGTCCTGGACGCCGACGGCAAGATCCAGCAGCTGATCGGCTTCCACGACTTCGCCCCGGAACACTGATCCGTACGACTTCCGGCTGATTCCGACATCGCCGATCGGCGGATGTGCTGGCCGCCGACCGCCGCCTAGGTTGGCGGCATGTGGAAATCGTTGACAGCGGCATCGATAGCGGGAGCCGTCCTGGCGGCCACCGTCCCCCTGGGTACGGCGGCCGCCGCGGACACGCTGGACTGGAAGGCCTGCAAGGAAGGCGCCGTGGAGCAGTGCGCGACGCTGACCGTGCCGCTGGACTGGTCGAAACCGTCCGGCCCGACCACGAAGGTGTTCGTCGCGAAGGTCCCGGCGAAGGACCAGGCACACAAGCTCGGCGCCCTGTTCTTCAACCCCGGCGGCCCGGGCGGCGCCGGCGGGTCGATCTTCGCGGCGGGTCTCGCGGACGCGATCCTCCCGCAGTTCCGGGACAAGTACGACCTGGTCAGCTTCGACCCCCGAGGGACGGGCAGCAGCAGCCAACTGGACTGCGGTCCGGTGCTGCGCCGCGGCGTACCGGTGTTCCCCAAGTCCAAGGCGCAGTACGACGCGATGGTGGCGTCGAGTCGCGCGACCGGGGAGCAATGCCTCAAGCAGCACGGGGATTTGATGCGGAACCTGGACACCCGCACGGTCGCGCACGACATGGACGCGATCCGCGGCGCGCTCGGGGAGCAGAAGTTCAACTACCTCGGGCTGTCCTACGGGTCGTATCTGGGGACCATCTACGCGCAGGAGTTCCCGCAGCGGGTCGGGCGGGTTGTGCTCGACGGGATCGTGGATCACAAGCAGGGCTCGTTGAAGTTCATGCTCGACGAGGCGCGGGCGATGGAGGACGGGTTCAACCGGTTCGCCACGTGGTGCTCGACGGACACGTCCTGCGCTCTGCACGGACAGGACGTCGGCAAGGTCTGGGACAGGACCGTGAGCAAGGCCGACAAGACCCCGCTCAAGGGACCGTACGGCCCGGTGACCGGCGACGTATTCCGGATGGCGCTGCCGTCTTTGTTGCCGTTGACATCGATGGTGTCGGACAACTGGACCGCCCTGGCGAGCGCACTCGCCAAGGCAGCGAAGGGTGACGGCACCGACTTCGCGAACATCAGCTACCTCGGCGATCCCGAGACCGCGTACGCCGCCGTGTCCTGCATGGACCTACCCGGCGAACTCCACGGGTACGCCGATGCGCGCGCCCGACTCGCACTCGCCAAGGCGGTCGCGCCCCGTGTCGGCGCGGCGGTCGAGGGCTGGGCGATCACGGCCGCGTGCTCCGGCTGGCCGATCCCGCCGAGCAATGCGTGGGGCCCGACGCCGGTGCACGGCGCGGCGCCGATCCTGATCACGTCGACGCTGCACGACCCGTCGACCCCGGTCGCGAACGCGCGCAGCCTGACCCGCCAGATCGACCACAGCCGGCTGCTGACCGCCGACGTCTACGGACACACGGCGTACTTCAACTCGGCCTGCGCGCGCGACCGGATCACCGACTACCTGCTGAAGGGGACGATGCCGGTGAGCGGCTGTTAATTCGGTGGAGGATCGCTGAGGGGCCTGCGCAGGATGGAGCATGCTCACCGCTGACGAGCTGGATGTCTTCGAGCGGGACGGGATCGTCAAGCTCCCGTCCGCGTTCGCCACTGACGATGCCGCGCGGATGCGGGACGCGCTCTGGCGCGAGCTGTCCGCGCGGCACGGAATGGATCCTGGCGACCGGTCGACCTGGACGACGCTGCGGCCGACCGGTCTGAAGACCACCAAGTCCGATCGCCGCGCCCACGCGATTCTCAGTCCGACGGTGCGCTCCGCGCTCGACGGGCTGCTCGGCGCCTGGGAGGAGCCGAAGAACCAGGGGCAGGTTCTCGTCACGATGCCGGAGGGTGTGCCGTGGGCGGTGCCGCATCGGCAGTGGCACACCGATGTCGGGTTCGAGACCGCTCCGGACTCGGTCAAGATCTGGGCGCTGCTCGGCGATCTCGAGCCAGGTGGCGGCGGAACTCCACAGGTCGCGGGCTCCCACAAGGTGATCGAGCGGTTCCTGACCACGACCGACGAGCGCGAGTTCAAGGCCGTCCGCGACCAGGTACTGCGCTCGGACCCGTGGTTCCGCAACCTGACCGCGGAGCAGCGCTCAGTGGACCCGATGGCGCCCGCCGACCTCGACGGCCTGCCGGTCCGCGTCGTCGAGCTCACCGGTCAGGCAGGCGACGTGTACCTGACCCATCCGTGGATCCTGCACTCGATCGCGCCGAACGCCGCTGAGGCGCCGCGGATGATGCGCAGCCGGTTCATCCGGCGAGCGAGCTGACCAGCCGGGCGCACCGCACCGGATCCTCGGTGAGGCCGACCGACAGTCCCCAGAGCCAGTAGTCGACGGTTCGCCAGATCACCCAGTCGCGGGCGTGGTCCCGGTTCAGGCCCGCTGCGGCCACCGCGAGGTCGAAGTACCGGACGATGTCGGTCATCTCGTCGAGGCGGGTCCACAGGACGCGGCCGAGGTCGTACTCGATGTCGCCCTGGAGCAGCACGGGGTCGACGGTGAGCCAGCGTTCGCGCGTTCCGGCGAGCACCTGGTCGGAGTGGAGGTCGCCGTTCACCGCGAGCGTGGAGCTGGTCTCGTACGGCGCGACGCGGAGTGCCTCCCGCAGGACACCGACGTCGAACGGCCGGCCGAATCGCTCCCATTCCGACTCCAACTGAGCGGATCGCCTGGTCACGATGTCCGCTGTCGACTTAGCCTCCGCGGGAGCGGGTACGGCGAGCCTGCGCATCAACTGCCCGAGTACGGCGACTGCCTCGTCCACAGGCCGTGATGTCAACGGTGTGGACAACCGCTCCAGCAACATCGCGCCGGCGTCGACCTCCGCGTCGTACAGCTGGGCCATGCCACGGCCGTCCCACCAGCGCAGCGCCCAGGCCTGGTGCGCCACCTCGTCTCCCGGTGGCGACATCCGCAGTACGAACTCCTCGCCGGCGCGAGCGACCGGTACGACGAGGGCGTTCGAGCCGTGCGCGACCGCTCCCACGATCTCCAGGTCCCACCGGGCGCACTGCCGGTCGACCGCCATCGGCAGGTCGCGCAGCCAGTCGGCGCCCTCGGTCCACCACCGCGGCATCCGCAGGAACTCTTCGGGCAGCTCGATCACCCGCGCCACGGTAACCGGCCTCGTCCGGCGCGGCTTCCGGTTTTTCTCAGCGACGCCGCCGCCGTACTGGACGAGTCCGGTTCGGTGCGGTTCCGTACCTCGGCGGGTGCATCCTGGGAGAGACGCACCCGCCGGGCCGGTCGTTCTCCCGCCCCTCAGTGGGAGAACTCGCGGCTCGGTGAACACCACCCATGCCCGAATGGCACTGACCGAACCGCGGGACCACCTAGAGGTACCCCATGACACGCCTCTGTACACACCCCGGCACGCATCGGGAACGGAAAACTTGACGTTCCTCGAACACTTTTCGGTGTAACGCTCGCCGAACGTGACCTGACACCCGCTTACCGTGGTTCCGGTTTCGCGCGCCGGGCGCGGGACCTCAGGGGGAGGAACGCGATGCCGGAAGTGTTCGACGACGAGTTGTCCGAGGACGAGCTGGACCAGCTGGAGGCGCTCGGCGCCGCCGAGGACGCGGAGCGGATCCTCGGTGCCGGCGCGGGGGAGAAAGATGCCTGAGGCAAGGATTGCCTGGCGCGGCTTCACGATGAACCGGCGCACCGTGGCGATGGTCGAGGCCGCCGAGCAGCTGTACCACTCAAAGTTCGCGATCCTGCAGGGCTCGTACAACGCCGGTGGCGTCGACGCCTCGGCCGGCACCCACGACGGCGGTGGCGCGGTCGACGTGGACGTCCGGACGAAGAGCGCCGCGCAGCGGGTCGCGGTGGTGAAGGCGCTCCGGCAGGTCGGGTTCGCCGCCTGGCTGCGGACGCCCGCGCAGGGCAACTGGCCGTACCACGTGCACGCGATCGCGGTCGGCGACAAGGACCTGTCCCGCGGCGCCGCGCACCAGGTCGCGGAGTACCACCGCAAACGCAACGGCCTGGCCAACCGCGGCAAGGACGACGGCCCGCCCGGGTACTACGGGATGACCTGGGAGCTGTACCTGAAGGCACACCCGCCGAAGGAGCCGGTGCCGGACTCGACGATCTCGCTGGCCGCGATGGCGTACGCGCGCACGCACGACGCGATGACCGGTGTCTGGGGCGCGGACCGGGCCCGGGTGATCGCCTGGGCGGCGCACCCGCGGGTGGGGGCGATCACGAAGGCCGAGACGGTCCCGGCGGCCGGCGTGCCGTGGCACCTGCACTTCCAGCGGGTGATCCGGAAGGTGCAGCTGCACTTCAAGTTGGAGGTCACCGGGATCTTCAACTCGGCGGTGGCGACCGAGATGAAGCGGTACGGCTACACGATCGTCGCCTGACATCCCTCAACAACGACAAGGCCCCACCGGTAGCAGCCGGTGGGGTCTTGTTTGGTCCACTACCGCCCGGGCATCCCCGGTGCAGCTGTGGAGGTGGAGAGCGGAACCGACGCCGATGCAGGGGTCAAGACGTCGGCTCCGCTTGTCTATGGAGTTGTGCGTGAGCTCACTGCCCAGACCTGCGCCTGGTGGAACTCGAGGTGCTGCCGCAGGGCCGTCGGGGTGTCACCCGGCCGCCCCATCCCGAGGTGGTTCATCGTCGGTACGACGACCGCTCGGACATCGGACCGCTTCACTTCGTCGAGCAGTGCGTGGAACGCTGCCGACTCGGCCGCGTCGCGTTCGGTGTAGACGGTGCCGAGGGTGAACCCCTCGGCGCTGGCGAAAGCGACCAGTGAATCGGTCGCCGCAGCCAGCTCCTCCGCGCAGCTCAGCGCGTCGGCCCGTACGTACCCGAGCAACGTCGGCCGGGTGGTCATCGTCCTGCCGCGCTGTCCTGCACCGGCTCGCTGGTCACCCGGAGGGACGCGAACCGGCGCCGCATGGCTTCCTCGTACTGCCCCGCCAGCTCCGCGGCGGCGGTGTGGTCCGCGATCGGATGAGCGCCGAACCAGACCCGCACCCGACGGTGCGTTACGGGGGTTTCGAGCGTCTCGGTCATCGCGGTTCCTTCGGCAGTCTCGGTCGAGGGCCGGACGGCTTTGTCCGGCCTTGAGATAAAGAACACCGCACCTGCAGCCACCTTCGGAACAGTTTGATAGGGACCTTTACAGAGGCCTAACGCAGAGTAGGTGCGGCCCACGAACCCGCAGGTCAACGCCGTCTCCGGCGAGTCACCGGCGGGCCTGGAAACCCTGTCAAGAATGTTTGCAGTTATTTGCAGATAACGATTCGGAGACGCGAAGGTTATTCGATCCGCGGAGAAATCTATGACGTCCTGCTAACCCTTTGCGCGCAGCCGCTCACGCATTGGTGTACGCACACCGCCGACCGCTATCAGCAACCCGAGCACCGCGGCGGCGAGTGGCACCAACAGGCCAGTGCGGAACGCGTCGAGGGTCAATTCGTCCGCCGCGCTCAGTACGGCGGCCACGATCGCGAGACCGAGCGCCGACCCGAACTGGAACGATGTCGTGAGGATGCCGCCGGCCAGCCCTTGCTCGTCCTCGGCCACGCGTTCGGTCGCCGCGATCGTCAACGGGCCGTAGGTCAGCGCGAACGCCAGTCCGAGCAGCAGGAACGCCGGCAGCATGGCGGCGTACGTCCAATCGGTGTCCAGCGGCAGGAATGCTGCGTAGGCGAGCGCGGCCAGGACGAATCCTCCGAACACCACTCGCCCGTTGCCGAAACGCTTGACCAGCCACGGCGTCAGCGTCGGCGCCAGCACCGCGTCGATGCCGATCACCATCAGGGCGAGACCCGTCTCGAGTTCGGTCCAGTGGCGTAGTTCCTGCAGGTAGAGGACGGCGACGAATTGGAATCCGACGAACGACCCGACCAAGAGGATCGCGCCGAGGTTCGCGCGGATGAGGGCGGTGTTGCGGAGCAGACCGAGCCGGATCAGTGGGGCTGAAGCGCGGAGTTCGATCACGACGAAGATCGCCAGCAGGAGCAGGCCGGCCGCTGCTACGAGCAGCAGCATTGCGCCGGTGAGCGTCAGTGCGCCGGCCAAGTCGAAGCTGGGTCGCTGAGTGGTCGTTGGGTCGTCCCGCGGAATCAGGGTCAGCGCGCAGGCGAGGATCAGGGCCGCCACGATCACTGGCGCGAAGAAGACCCAGCGCCAGTCGATGGACGTCAGCAGTCCGCCAGTGACCATGCCCAGCGAGAATCCGCCGGCCGCGGTCCCGGCGTACACGAGAAGTGCCTTGTTGCGTTGCGGTCCTTCCGGGTACGTCGTGGTGATGATCGACAAGCCGGCCGGGGTCATGAAGGCGGCCGCCACGCCGGTGGCGAACCGGGCCAGGATCAGTACCCAGCCCTCGGTCGCGAATCCGCCCAGGCCACTGAACAGCAGGAACACGGTCAGCCAGCCGACGAACATCCGGCGCCGGCCGAGCAGGTCCGCGGCCCGGCCGCCGAGCAGTACGAATCCGCCGTAGCTGAGGGCGTAGGCGCTGACGATCCACTGCAGTTCGCCGGTGGCGAGGCCCAGCTCGGCCCGGATGGACGGCAGCGCGACGCCCATCATCGAGACGTCGATGCCCTCCAGGAAGATCGCGCCGCAGAGCACGAACAGCACGGCCCAGGCCCGGCCGGTCAGCCGATCCGGGGTGACGGTTGATGACACGGAACAACTCCTTCGTCCATGGTTACCTCTTGTAACTGACCCCATCATCAGGAACTATCGGGAGCTGTGGAAGAAGGCACTTCAAAGGAACCGAGTCACTCCTGCTGCACCGAGGACGCGTTCCAGTGGGACACCCGGGAGGACTGCGACGTCCGGCAGATCCTCGACCGGATCGGCGACAAGTGGTCCCTGCTGGTGGTCGCGCTGCTCGACAACCGGTCGATGCGCTTCACCGAGCTGAAGAAGACGATCGACGGGATCAGCCAACGGATGCTCACCGTCACCTTGCGCCAGCTCGAGCGCGACGGTCTGGTGAACCGGACCGTGTACCCGGTCGTGCCGCCGCGGGTCGACTACGAACTCACCCCGCTCGGGGTGACGTTGCACGCCACCATCCAGTCCCTCGTCACGTGGACCGAGAGTCACCAGACCGAGATCGCCGCGGCCCGTGCGCGGTACGACGCGGCTACCTTGGGCTCGGTGTCTTCGTGAACTCGGCCGGATGAGACGGTACGGCGACGAACGTCACGACTGCTGAGAGAACGGCGGAAGCAGCCACGAGGTTGAGTGTCAGCGGTAGGTCGAGGACGTGTGTGATGGCGGGTGCCGTGAGCGCTCCGAGGAGCAGCGCCAGGGAGTCGCCGGCGAAGAAGAGCGCGCCGACGCGACCGAGCACGGCTTGCGGTGTGGTCCGCTGGATCGTGGTCTGCGCGGTGATCAGCAGGATGCTGCCGGGCAAGCCGATCAGGACCGCGGCGCCGATCGCGACCGGGACGTTCGGAGCGTTGAAGAGGGCGAAGAAGGCGGCGGCGGTGGCGAGTTGGGTGACGGCCAGGAGATCGCGGATTCCCAACCAGGTTAGGGCTTTCGTGCTCAATGCCGCGCCGATGAGGTAACCGGCGCCGAGGCCTGAGATCAGGTAACCGACGACGTACCCGGGTGCGTGCAGACGCTGGACGGTGAACGGGACGAGGAGTGCGGTCAGGCCGGCGTTCGCAGTCAGGAAGATCGTCTGACCGAGGAGGACGCCGCGCAGTACGCGATGCCTTGCGATGTAGCGCAGTCCGGCGAGCGGGTGGTCCGTCGTACTGTCGTGGGTGATCGGCCGACGGGTGCGGATCGTCGCGATGGTTGCTGCGGACAACAAATAGCTGATGATGTCGACCGCGAGGACGAACTCGATCCCGGGGCCGGCGAGCAGCACGGCGCCGAGAGGTGGGGCGGCGAGGCGGATGGCGCTGCCGGTGGTGGCGTTGATCGCGTTGGCCTTGGCGAGTTCGGGGCCGGTGCCGACCACTGCGGGCAGCAAGGCCCGGGAGGCCGGCCGGAAGACGATGGTCGCGCTGCTCTCGAGCAGGATCGCTAGGTAGATCAGCCAGATGCGGTCGCGGTCGGCGAACAGGATCAGGCTGACGGCAGCCGCGGAGGCAAGGTCGGCGATCCACATCGCGCGGGCCAGGTTCCAGCGATCGAGCAGTACGCCGGCCCACGGGCCGAGAAGCAACGCCGGGAGTGCCTCGAGGGCGAGCGTCAGGCCGGTGGTGACGGTGGAGCCGGTCAGCGCGTAGACGTGGAACGGGATCGCGACCACGAGCAGCCAGGATCCGATGCCGGATACCGCACCGCTGAGCCAGAGTCGCTGGAAGTCTCGGTTCCTCACGGCGACGGAATCTATCCTGTCGGGATAGACATGAGCAAGAGTGTTCTGTGAAGATAGGTCACATGGAGTTGGGCGACGTACTGCGGGAACGCCGCAAGGCGACTGGACGAACAATCGCGTCGGTGGCGGTCGATGCGGGACTCTCCGTCCCGTACATCGCAAACCTGGAAAACGGACGCGGCAACCCCACCGTCGCCGCCCTCGACCGACTGGCGACGGCGCTAGGCGCCCGACTGGAGGTCCGAATCGGCGACGAGGAACCCATGCCACCTCCGTCAGCCGGAGCCGAGCTCGTGGCCGGCTCCGACCGCGCAGACAAGGTCCTCGCCACCATCGCCGCCGGCAGATCCCGCGCCGCCACCCGCCGCGACCTCATCGCAACCCTCGACGCCCTAACCACCCTCCTAGGCCACCCCCCAACCCCCACAGACCTAAACCGCCTCCTAGACCTCCTACAACTCGCCTAACCACCCACCCCCGCAGCTGCAACCAGCGCACCCACCACGCGCACCCGCTACGCACGCCCAGCACCCACCGTCCACCACACGTGCCTGTCGCCCGCGCCCGCCGCGTGTGCCTGCCCCGCCGCATGTGCCCACCACGTTCGCCCACCGCCCGTTACGCGCCGGCCGCCCCCACCGTGCGCCCAGCACGCCTTACCCACCACGTCCACCACGCGTTCAACGCGCACCCACCACCCTCACCCACCACGCGCGCTCGCCGCGCGCCCAGCGGACGCACCCAGCGCACGCACCGCCACACGCACGCACCGCCACACGTACGCGCCACGTGCGCCCGCCACTCGCACCCGCCGCGCGTCCACCGGGTGCGTCCACCACCGCGCGCTCACCGCCCATCACTCCCGCCCACCGCCCGCTACGCCGACCACCGCGGGCCCCAGCACACGCACCCGAGCAACACGCGCACCCGCCGCGCGCACTCCGCACGCGTTCGCCGCGTGCCCGCCGCTCTCACCTGAACGGCGCGGCGGGCACCGAACCGCACGCCGCGCAGGCGGGGATAACCGTTGGTGTTGGGGGTTCTCTGCTGGTGTGAGAGGGAAGAACCCCCACTTCGAGGGGTTATCCGTTCCTCTGCCGATGTGGGCGCGTGAGTGAACGTGAGCGGACAACCGACCGACGCGCCCGGGCCGGCTGCTCGGAGGGCTGCCCCGCGCTAACCCGCCGCGCTGTGCCCGCCACGTGCGCCCACCACCCGCTACACACCCCACCGGGTGCCCACCACGCGCCCACCACGCGCTCGCCGCGCGCCCACCACGCGCCCACCACGCGCCCACCACGCGCCCACCACGCGCCCACCACGCGCCCACCACGCGCCCACCACGCGCTGACCGGGCGCTGACCGGGCGCCCGCCGGGCGCGCTTGACGGCCCGCCTTGGCGGGCGCGAGATGGGCTCGGGGGTGTTTATGTGCTCGCGGGGTGGGGGTGGGCGTCGTAGGGTCCGCGGCATGGAGATCGGGGCGCGGATCGCGCGGGCGCAGGTGGTGGGGATGGCGAGGTCGCGGCGGCAGATCGTCGCGGGACCGTTGACGGGGATGCTGCACGACCAGGACGAGTGGTACCTCTCGACGATGGTCGCGTCGGAGCCTGGGCAACCGTTCGACCCGGAGGAGGTTCAGCCGAACCTTGCGATCATCCGTCAGGCGTTCGCCGCCGAGGACCGCTGGTTGAGCGCCGAACTCGTCGAAGAAGCCAGCCCCGGCCTCGCCAAAGCCCTCGAGGCCAATGGGATGACGATCGTCTCCCATCTCCCGCTGCTCGTCGTCGAGCCCGCTGACCTCGTCGTACCCGAGCTCCCCGACGGCGTGACGGTGAAGGTCGTCGCGTCGGACGCCGACCAGCAGGTGGCGAACGCCGTCTCGGCCGAGGCCTACGAGATGGACGGCGCGGACTTCGCCTACAAATCGGACCCGGTCGACGGCGGTGCGGTCCTGGTGTACGCCGACGACGTACCGGTGGCGACCGCCGCGTGGACCGCGGTCGCCGACGAGGTGTCGGAGATCGCCGGAGTCGGCACCATCCACAGTCATCGACGCCGCGGCCTCGGTGGCATCGCAACGGCGTACGCGACCCTCAAGTCCTTCGAACTCGGCGGCGCCACGCTCGCCTGGCTGACCCCAGGCGACGACGGCGCAGACCGCGTCTACCGCCGCCTCGCCTACACCCCCAAAGCCACCGCAGTACACGTCGGCGAACCCGGCGGCCACCTCGCCGACCTCCGCTAACCCCAACACCAGGCCGAGGTCGCGACCTGCCCAACCCAATCGCGGGCCGGGCGCCGACCTGCGCCGATCCAACGGCAGGCTGGGTTGGCGGCCGACGCTGATCCAGGCGGGTCGGATGGCCGACCTGAGCTCTCCCGCGCCGAGCTGGCGCGCCGACCTGTGCTGATCCAACCCAGAGAGTGTCGCGGCCTGTGCTGACTCAAACGGCGGGCTGGCGTGCCTGCCTGCACTGATTGGACGCCGGGTGGGGGGAGCCGGGGGTTAGGTGGGTTGGAGGAGGCGGGTGAGGGTTTTTTGGAGGGTTTTGGTGGCTGTTCGGGGGGTGAGGGTGTTGTTGGCGACTGATTCGCCGGCGGCGTGGCCTAGGGCTATGAGGGTGGTGACGAGCCAGGGGGCGGGGAGGTCGCGGGTGATGTCGCCGGCGCGTTGGCCGCGGCGGATCAGGCGGTCGAAGCGGGCTGTTACGGGGTCGTGGCGTTCGTCCTGGGTGCCGGTCTGCGGTAGGTGCAGCAGGAGCGGGTGCAGTTCGAACATGCGCCACGCCACCTGGACCAGACGCAGCACGCCCTCCAGGGCCGGCCCGTGATCCAGGTCGAGTTTGTCGATTTCCTCGAGGGTTCCCGCGGTGAGCTCGTCGACGACCGCGTTCAGCAGTACGTCGCGGGACTTGAAGTGCGCGTACACGGTCTGCCGGGTAACCCGCGCTGCCTCGGCCACCTGCTCCAGGCTCGCGTCGGGGCGCTCGTCCAGCACCGTGATCGCGGCGGCAAGGATCGCTGTCCGGCTGCGGTCCGCGTCCGCGCGGCGCCGACGCCGTACCGGATTGTCCTCTGACACCTTGTCAAGGTTATCGGATGTGCTTATCTTTGACGGCATGTCAGATTTAAGCGCACGGGAGTTCGTCGCGGACTTCTACGAGTCGTTCACCCGGGAGGTCGTCGAGAGCGACGACCCCGCCACGGTCGTGGACCGGTACTACACGCCCGACATCGAGCAAATCGCCGACGGCATCACCATCGACCGGCAGCGACTGCTCGACCACATCCGCCCGGTGCGGAAGAACGTGATCTCCTACAGGTACGACGTCCACGAGGCGATCCGCACCGACGATCGGGTGGCGGCGCGGTTCACGATTCACGCGGAGACGCGGCGTGGGCGGACGATCTCCACCGAGGTGTACCTGTTCGGCGAGCTGGCGCCGGACGGACGCATGCGCCGTACGACGCAGGCCACGCGCGACGTGAGCGCGTCATGACCACGTTCCGGGTATTGGGGATGACCTGCGGACACTGCGTCGGGTTCGTGACCGAGGAGCTCGAGACGCTGCCTGGCGTCGCATCGGTCTCGGTGGATCTGCCGACCGGGACGGTTTCCCTGGTCAGCGATCGGCCCCTCGACCCGGCGGCGATCCGCACGGCCGTCGAGGCCGCCGGGTACCAGGTCGAGGGATGAGACCGGCCGCTGGCGAGTGACCAGCGGCCGGTGAAGCGTGCGCTCCGGAAGACTCGGGGTCAGCGGACGGTGAAGCCGGCCTTGCGGAAGGCGTCGGCGAGTGAGGTCTCGTCCATCGGCGTCTCCTGCTGGTTGCCGCGGCCGCCGCCCGGGCCACGGTTGCCGCCGCGACCGCCCTGGCCGCCGGAGCCACCGCGTCCGCCGGAACCACCCGGCCCACGTCCCTGACCGCCACCGGGTCCACGACCCTGACCGCCGCCGGATCCGCCCGGTCCGCGGCCCTGACCGCCCTGTCCGCCGCCTTGACCACGGCCCTGCCCGCGACCGCCTTGACCGCCCTGTCCGCCGGAGCCGACCTCGTCGTCCAGCCGCAGCGTGAGCGAGATCCGCTGCCGCGGGATGTCGACCTCGAGGACCTTGACCGTGACGATGTCGCCGACCTTGACGACCTCGCTCGGGTCCTTCACGAAGTTCTTCGACAGTGCCGACACGTGCGCGAGCCCGTCCTGGTGGACGCCGATGTCGATGAACGCCCCGAACGCGGCCACGTTCGTGACCTGGCCCTCCAGCCGCATCCCCGGCTTCAGGTCCGCGATCTTGTCCACACCCTCGGCGAACACCGCGGTCTTGAACGCCGGCCGCGGGTCTCGGCCCGGTTTCTCCAGCTCGGCCAGGATGTCGGTGACGGTCGGCAGACCGAACATGTCGTCGACGAAGTCCGCCGCCTTCAGCCGCTTCAGCTCCGCCGAGCCGATCAGCGCCTTCACGTCCGACCCGGTCGCGTCCAGGATCCGCCGTACGACGGGGTACGCCTCGGGGTGCACGCTGGACGCGTCGAGCGGGTCGTCGCCGTCGGGGATCCGGAGGAACCCGGCCGCCTGCTCGAACGCCTTCGGGCCGAGCCGCGCGACGTCCTTGAGCGCCGTCCGGGAGGTGAACGGGCCGTTCACGTCGCGGTGCTGGACGATGTTGTCGGCCAGGCCCGGCGTGATCCCGGAGACCCGGGTCAGCAGCGGCGCGGACGCGGTGTTCAGGTCGACGCCGACCGCGTTCACACAGTCCTCGACGACCGCGTCGAGCGAGCGGGACAGCGAGTTCTCCGCGAGGTCGTGCTGGTACTGGCCGACGCCGATCGACTTCGGGTCGATCTTCACCAGCTCGGCCAGCGGGTCCTGCAGGCGGCGCGCGATCGAGACCGCGCCGCGCAGCGACACGTCCATCCCGGGCAGCTCCTGGGAGGCGAACGCGGACGCGGAGTACACCGATGCGCCGGCCTCCGAGACGACCGCCTTGGTGAGCTTGAGCTCGGGGTGCTTGGCGATCAGTTCCGCGGCGAGCTTGTCGGTCTCGCGGGACGCCGTACCGTTGCCGATGGCAATCAGGTCGACGTCGTGCGCGGCGGCCAGCGCGGCCAGGGTGGCGATCGACTTGTCCCACTGGTTCTGCGGGACGTGCGGGTAGATGACGCCGGTGTTGACGACCTTGCCGGTCGCGTCCACGACGGCGACCTTCACGCCGGTGCGGAAGCCCGGGTCCAGGCCCATCGTCGCGCGGGTGCCGGCCGGGGCGGCCAGCAGCAGATCGCGCAGGTTGGCCGCGAACACCCGGATCGCCTCGTCCTCGGCGACCTGCCGCAGGCGCATCCGCAGGTCGATGCCGAGGTGCACCAGGATCTTCGTCCGCCACGCCCAGCGGACCGTCTCGACCAGCCACTTGTCGGCCGCGCGGCCCTGGTTCTCGATGCCGACCTTGCGCGCGATGGTCGTCTCGTACTCCGTCGGTCCGTCGACCTCGACGCCGGCCGGCAGCGGCTCGACGGAGATCGTCAGCACGTCCTCCTTCTCGCCGCGGAACAGCGCGAGGATCCGGTGCGACGGCATCTTCGTGAACGGCTCGTCGAACTCGAAGTAGTCCGAGAACTTCGCGCCCTCGGTCTCCTTGCCCTCGCGCACCGCGGACGCCAGCCGGCCCTGCTCCCAGAGCCGCTCGCGCAGCCCACCGATCAGGTCGGCGTCCTCGGCGAACCGCTCGACCAGGATCGCCCGGGCGCCGTCCAGCGCGGCCTGCGGGTCCGGTACTTCGGCGTTCACGAACACCGCCGCAGCGGCGACCGGCTCGACGTCCGGGTCGGCCATCAGGCCGTCGGCGAGCGGCTCCAGGCCGTTCTCCCGGGCGATCATCGCCTTGGTCCGGCGCTTCGGCTTGTACGGGAGGTAGATGTCCTCCAGCCGGGACTTCGTGTCCGCCGCCAGGATCGACGCCTTCAGCGCGTCGTCCAGCTTGCCCTGGCTCTCGATCGACTCGAGCACCGTCTGCCGGCGTTCCTCCAGCTCCCGGAGGTACCGCAGCCGCTCCTCGAGCGTCCGTAGCTGGGCATCGTCCAGCATCCCGGTGACCTCTTTGCGGTACCGCGCGATGAACGGGACCGTCGAGCCCTCGTCCAGCAGCGCCACCGCTGCTCGCACCTGGTTCTCGCCGACCTCGAGTTCCTCGGCGATCCGCTGCTCGACCGACTGCACTGCCACTGTCCGTTCCCCTCTACGACCAACACACCGCGAAGCATTCTGCCTTGGGCAGGTCCCATATCCTTCCGCATCCCACCCCCCACCCCGAAACCCGTCCCATCGCCAGCTGTGGACAACCCATGCGATCATCCCCTCCTGGGGAGGAACCACATGGGGCAGTTCGACAGATTCATCGACCGCGATTTCGGTCCGCCGCCCGCGGCGGCGCGTGTGTTCGCCGCCGTCATGGTGGTGAGTTTTACGGGCCGGGCCGTGCACAATCCCACGTTCGAGACCGTGGCCGCGGCTGTTCTCATGACTGCGGTGATGCTGCCGGGGCTCATCGGCCCTGCGGCGCTTCAGCGCGTCAGCTCCTGGGAGCGGGCCCACCCGGTCGCGGACACATTCGTCATGCTCATCGTGTTCGGTGGCGGTCTGTTCCTGTTGCTGAGGCCGTTCCTCTCCCGTACACCCAGCGCCGAGATCGCCGTCCCAACCGCGGTAGTGCTGGTCGTTGTGTCCGTCCTCCTCCGCCGAAAGCGCGCCGCCGGGTGAGCGGAAACGTCGATTGGCCCGGGCGCGGGCCGACGTGGCTCGGGGTTCCTGCGCTTGTCGCTGTGTTGGCGGGTTTGTTGATGCTGTTCGAGTTGGCCGGTCGAGTCGATCTCAGTCGTGAGCTGCTGGCCGGCGGGGTCGACACCGTCGCGAGCGACGTGAAGGTCGACGTCTATCCCGGGAAGGGCAGCCCCCTGATCGGTGAGGTGCGCATCGTCTTCACCGCTGATGGCCGGCAGGTTCACACCGCACTCGACAACTTCGAGGACGATCGCCAGGGGATGCCGGAAGGACTGCAGACCCCGGCCCCCGGCACCCGCTACGCGCCGCCCCTTCGCATCCTCTACCAACCCTCAGAACCGTCGACAGCCCTGGCCTATGTCGACGTGCGTCAATGGGTCGATGACAAGCGGACACCGCGGATTGGTCGGGGTCTCGTCGCCGGTGGAGCGGTCGTCGTACTGGTCGCGATGGTGCTGCTCACCATTGGTGCGAGGCGGCGGGGGCTTTCGTGGTGGGAGTGGTACTCCGCGGGTACGGCGAACTCCCCGTGACCGGCGTGGTCGCGGGGAGTTCGGCGTACTTGGATCAGGCGGCTTCGCAGAGGAGTTCTTCGGGCTCCGGGGTGGTTTCGGCCGGCTGCTTCGCGGGGCGCATCACGGTGATGGCGATGGCGACCGAGGCGGCGACGATGACGGCGGCGATGGCGAAGGAGAAGCGGTAGCCGTCGGTCAGGGCCTCCAGGGCCGGCTTGGAGCTCGCGGCGGTGCGCGTCGCGGAGAGGGTGGCCAGGATCGCGAGGCCCAGGGCGGCGCCGACCTCGCCCATGGTGCCGATCAGACCGGAGGCGAGGCCCGCGTCTTCGGGCTTGACGTCTGACATCGACAGGCCCATCAGTGCGGGGAAGCAGATGCCGCCGCCCAGGCCCAGCAGGGCTAGTACGGGCAGGACGTGGACGAAGTAGTTGCCACCGACCGGAGCCTGCGTGAAGAGGACCAGTCCGACGACGATGAGCGACAGTCCGGCGATCAGCGGGCGCCGCGGGCCGAACCGCATCACCAGCTTCTCGGAGTACTTCACCGACAGCAGCCCCATCACCAGAGTGGTCGGCAGGAAGGACAGTCCGATCTCCAGAGCGTCGTACCCGAGCACTCGCTGCAGGTAGAGCGAGCCGAGGAAGAAGATGCCGAACATCCCGGAGCTGGACAGCGCCTGGATCAGGTTGGCGCCGGTCAGCGTGCGGGAGCGGAAGATCCGCAGCGGCACCAGTGGGTTGGCGGCAGTCGCCTCACGAGCGATGAACCCGCCCAGCAGCACCAGCGTCACCGCACCCAGCACCAGCGTCCGCGGAGCGGTCCAGCCGAGCTCAGCCGCCGGCTTCACGATGGTGAACACACCGACCATCAGCGCCGCGGTGATCAGCACAGCACCCGGTACGTCGGTTCCGCGGCCCAGACCGAGGCCCTTGTCCTTCTCGATGAGTTTGACGGCCAGTGCGGTCGTCAGCACGCCGATCGGCAGGTTCACGAAGAAGATCCAGTGCCAGCTGATCGCCTGCGTCAGTACACCGCCGGCCAGCAGACCGATCGACCCACCGGCCGACGCGACGAACGCGTACATGCCGATCGCCTTGGCCTGCTCCCGCGGCTCGGGGAACAGCGTCACGATCATGCCGAGGATGACAGCGGAGGTCAGCGCGCCGCCGACGCCCTGGATGAACCGGGCGATCACCAGCACCTCCTGCGACCTGGCCAGACCACACAGCACGGACGCGGCGGTGAAAACGACCAGTCCGGCGGTGAAGACGTTCCGGCGGCCGAGGAGGTCGCCGAGCCGGCCGGCCAGCAGGAGCAGACCGCCGAAGGCGATCAGGTAGGCGTTCACCACCCACGCGAGGGAGGAGCTGGTGAAGCCGAGGTCGTCCTGGATGGCCGGTAGGGCCACGTTCACCACGGTGACGTCGAGCACGATCATCAACATGCCCGCGCACAGCGTGTAGAGGGCCAGCCAGCGCGAGCGGCCGCCCTGCGCGGCCGGCGCAGTCGCCAGGGTGTCGGTCGTCGCGTACATTCCGGTCTCCTTCGTCCGTCGTTTTGGCCTTTCACCTCTACGTCGGACGGGGAGGACTCAGATTGACACGTCTTCAGAAGTTTTTTCGCGACGGGTGCGTGACATCGCGTACGCGGTGAGTGCCGGGACTAGTCCGGACCCCACGACCAACAGCGTGGGTACCTGCGTGGCCAGAGCGAACCAGGTGAGCAGTACGACGACCCCACCGGCCACCGGGAGCGGTCGACGGAGCAGGAACAGGTTGGCGGACCGGAACAGCGACTTCATGGTCGCCGTGACCGGAGCCTCGGGCAGAATCGCCAGTCCGCTCAGGTAGAGCCCGAGGATCATCCCGGTGAGCGGGATCAGGATCGCCAGCGCGAAGATCCGGGCCGGCCCGTTGGCGTACGCCCAGAACGAGATGCCGAACGCCAGCATCAGCCCACCGACGTACAGCGCGAGCCCCGACATCCAGAAGTTCTTCATCGCCCAGCGGAACTCGCGGAAGAACTGGCGCAGCAGCTTCGGCTTGTCCTGACTGATCGCCTCCGGCAGCACCCGCTGGAGCGCGAACGCCGCCGGGAAGAACGTCAGGATGGGCAGGCTGATCACCAGGAACACCAGCTGCAGCATCAACAGGTCGCCGACGACCGACAGCTTCGCCAACACGGTGTTCGTCCGGCCGGCCTTCTCCACCGATCGCCTCCTCGTTCCGTCCGAGCGTGTCTTGATCGTATGATCACGAACAATCACGCAGCCACCTCACCGGGACCGCCAGGGGACAGCATGCTTGCACAGGAGCGCCACGAGCTGATCCTGCGCAGCCTGCGCAGACACGGCCGGCTCCGGGTGGCGGACCTGGTGGCCGAGCTGGGCGTGTCCGCGATCACAGTACGCCGGGACCTGGCCGAACTGGACAAGGCCGGCCTGCTCCGCCGCGTACACGGTGGCGCGATCGGCACCGGCACCGCCGAACTGCCGGCCCGCGGCAGTCAGCTCACCATCGGCATCGTTGTCCCGGCCGCGGCGCCGTACTACTCGGACGTGATCCGCGGCGCCGAGGCGATGGCCGACCGGTACGGCGCCCGTCTCGTGCTCGGCGTCTCCGGGTACGACGCGGCGACGGAGCGCGAGCGGATCGACAAGGTGCTCGGGATCGGGATCGCCGGACTGCTGATCAGCACCGCGCTCGGTGACGGCGCGGCCGACCGGCTCGACGCCCGCCTGGACGAGCTCGACGTACCCGTGGTGCTGATGGAGCGGGCGTTCGGGTTCCCGCACGTGGCCCGCGAGTACGACCACGTTCGCACCGACCACGCGTACGGCGCGATGCTCGCGCTCCGGCATTTCGTGGCGCTCGGCCACCGCCGGATCGCGGTGAACCTGCAGGCGACGGTGACGGCGTACTGGCTGCGTCTCGGGCTCGAGACCGCCGCGAAGGCGCTCGGGGTCGAGGTCTTCCTGTCGCCCGTCGACCTCCCGATGCGCGGCGACGACCGCAACGCGGTCGCACAGCTGGACGCGTTCCTGGCCGAGTGCGAGTCCTTCGGGAGCCGCGCCGTACTCGTGCACTCCGACGAGCATGGCGCCCGCCTGGTCGAGCGCGCCATGGAGCGCGGTCTCCGAGTCCCCGAGGACCTGTCGGTGATCGCGTACAACGACGTGACCGCCGCGCTCGCCGTCGTACCCCTGACCGCCGTCTGCCCACCCCGCCAGGCCCTCGGCGAAACCGCGTGCGACCTCCTGCTCCGCAAGATCCAGACCCCCACCACCCCCGTCCAGCACCTCAGCCTCCTCCCCACCCTCAACATCCGAACCTCCTGCGGCGCGAGCGCGGACACGCACCGCCAGGCCATCACCATCGGCTGACCCCGCTCGGCAGATCTCGATCGTGATCGAATGTGATCGTTCGAGCGATTGGGTATTGACGAGGAAAGCCCTTTCCCATACTTTCGCTGCACTTGGGTGGGGTCTTGGGCCCCGGCTGAACAAGTCAGCGAAGGAGTTCCCCTGTGAGACGTGGAGTGGGACTGACCCTGCTGGCCGCTGCGCTCAGCGTGGTGGTCAGTAGTTGTGGCAACGGGGTGATCGACAAGAGCACCGACGGCGTGCCGCCGGCCGAGGCGACCGGGACGTTGCGGGTACTGCTGCCGTCCTTCCCGCCGAGTGCCAAGGGCAAGGCCGAGTTCCAGAAGGTCGTCGACGACTTCCACAAGACCTATCCGAAGATGAAGGTCGAGCCGGACTTCGCGACGTACAAGAACCTGAACGAGAAGATGTCGACGTCGATCGCGGCCGGCATCCCGTACGACGTGATGGTGACCGGCGTCGGATGGGTCCAGCCGTTCGCGTCGAAGCGGATCTTCGAGGATCTCGGCAACTACGGCGTGACGCCGGACGTGATCAAGGAGAAGAGCACGCCGGCGCTGATCCCGGCGGTGACGTACGACAAGAAGTTGTACGCGTACCCGCTGATCGCCGACGCGCGCGCGGTGGCGCTGCGCAAGAGCGCGTTCGTGGAGGCCGGCCTGGACCCGTCCAAGCCGCCGAAGTCGCTCGCCGAGCTCAAGGTCGCGGCCGAGAAGCTGACCAAGCGGGACAAGGACGGCAACATCACCCGCAGCGGTTTCGACCTCGCCTCGGCGAGTGGTTTCCGGCAGTCGTTCGTGACCTTCCTGGCCTCGACCGGTACGCCGCTCTACATCGGGGGTGAGCCGAACTTCGACAACAAGGAGGGGCTCGACACCCTGCTGTGGATCAAGTCGATGATCAACAACGTCCAGCCGTACGGCCAGACCAACGCCGCCCAGCAACCACTCGTGCTCACTGGTGAGGCCGCGATGGGCATCGTCAACGGCGGCGTGGACTGCTCCGCGGACGGGATCGGGCAGAAGAACTGCGACGACCTGGAGTTCTTCCGCTTCGACAGCGGCAAGGAGATCGAGTACGTCGGCGGCGACCTGGCCTCGATCGGATCGCGCAGCCGGCACAAGGACGCGGCCTGGTCGTTCATCCAGACGCTGACAAAGCCGACCACTCTGGACGCGCTCGCCAAGCTGAACAAGAAGATCCCGGCCTACAAGGACTCCAGCAACTCCCCGGCCGCGAAGTCGAACCCGTTGAGCCAGTTCGTCGCCGACGGCCTGCCGTACGCCGTCAACGAGAACGAAGTACCGGCCAACTGGCTCGAGATGCGCGGCAACTTCGACATCCAGCTCACCCAGGCGGTCCTCGGACAGAAGGATCCCGCCAAGGTGCTGCACAACCTGGCAGGACAGTCGCGATGAGTACAACTCTTGAACGTCCGGCGGTCTCCACGCCTCGCAAGGTGACGCCGCCGAAGGCCGATCGAACGCTGATCCGCAGCCAGGTCCGGGCCGGCTGGACACTGCTCACTCCCGCGCTGCTGCACTCCGGCATCTTCATCGTGCTTCCGGTGATCGCCGTCCTCGTGCTCAGCCTGACCGACTACAGCTTCGGTGACTCCTTCTCCTGGGTCGGGTTCGGCAACTACGCGGACCTGTTCCGGGACGCCAACTTCCTGGCGTCGCTGTGGCACACCGTGCTGTACGCGATCATCGTGATCCCGATCTCGATGGCGGTCTCGCTCGCGGTCGCGATGGGGCTGAACCAGAAGATCCGCGGCCTCGGCTTCTTCCGGACGGCGTTCTACATCCCGACCGTCACCGCGACCGTTGCCGTGGCCACCATCTGGCTGTGGATCTACAACCCGGGCTCCGGCCTGGCGAACGGGTTCCTCAGCCTGTTCGGGTTCGCGCCGAACCGCTGGCTGGCCGACCCGGGCACCGCGCTGGGATCGCTGATGGTGGTCGGGATCTGGCAGGGGCTCGGCACCAAGATCATCATCTACCTCGCCGCGTTGCAGGGCGTCTCCCGCGACCTGATCGAGTCGTCGGAGTTGGACGGTGCCGGCCGCTGGCAGCGGTTCGTCAACGTCACCTGGCCGGCGATCGGGCCGGTCCAGTTCTTCGTACTGATCACGTCGATCGTCGGCACCTTCCAGGTGTTCGACCTGGTGTACGTGATGACGCAGGGCGGCCCCGGCTCGTCGACGCGGGTGCTGGTGATGGACATCTACCAGAACGCGTTCCAGAACCTGAAACTCGGCTACGCCTCCGCCGAGACCGTGATCATGATGATCGTGATCGCGCTCTTCATCGGCGCCGGGCGCGTGCTCCAGAAGGCGGATGCCAATGACTAGCGCAACGCTGCCGGCCGTCGCCGGTACCAAGCGGCCGGCCGTCCGGCCGGGCCGGATCCTGTTGTACGTCGTCCTCACGGTCGGCGGTCTCCTGATGATCGTTCCATTCGTCTGGATGCTGCTGACCGCGTTCAAGTCCAACCTGGAGATCGCGAAGTTCGGCTGGCTGCCGCAGGAGCTGCGCTGGCACAACTTCGTCGAGGCGATGCAGACCGCGCCGTTCCTGCGGTACTTCCGGAACAGCCTGTTCATCGCGGTCGGCGAGACGGCGTTCACGCTGGCGGTCTGTACGACGGCCGGCTACGCGCTCGCGAAACTGCCGATCCGCGGCGGCAAGGCACTGCTCAGCTACTTCATCGTGCTGCTGATGGTGCCGTTCCAGATCATCCTGGTGCCGCTGTTCCTGATCGTGAAGTCGATCCCGCTGTTCGGCGGCAACAACATCCTCGGCCAGGGCGGGATCGGCTGGCTGAACTCGTGGTGGGGCCTGATCATCCCGCTCGGCGCAGCGCCTTTGTTCACCTTCTTGGCCCGGCAGTTCTACGTCTCGCTGCCGGATCAGCTGGCGCAGGCGGCTCGGGTCGACGGGCTCGGTGAGTTCGGCATCTTCTGGCGGATCATGACGCCGCTGATCAAGCCGGCCCTGATCACGATCGCGGTGTTCCAGATCGAGGCCGCCTGGAACGGGTTCCTCTGGCCGCTGATGATCACCACGTCGGACGAGATGCGGCCGCTGCAGCTGGGGCTGGCGATCTTCTCCCAGAACCCGGCCGAGATCCAGTGGCCGTACCTGATGGCCGGTACGGCGCTCGCGACGCTGCCGATGATCGTGCTGTTCGTGTTCGCCCAGAAGCGGTTCGTCGAAGGAATGGCGAACGTCGGCATCAAGGGTTAGATCCTCGAGCAGGTGCTCACCCCGCCCCGGGTGAGCACCTGCGAGGCCCCCTCCACACGCGCGGTGGTCCCGAAGAAACACCGGAGCTCCCCACTCGGCCCCCCGCTGGGTCACTCACCCGTTTATCGGTCCAGTGTGCAGGTCGTTACAGCGTTCGTGAGGTTTTTTCGCTAGTTCCACCCCGTTTTCCACAACACCCCACAAACCACGACGTACCGCAGACGCGTGACAACAGCGGGTACCCGAATTCCGCAGGGCTTAGGCGTGTACGACGCTTTGCGGGCTACGTGAGGTGGGCGTGGACGACGTACCTGATGGTGGGGTCGAGGTCTGTGGTGCCGAGGAGGGTTAGGGCGTTGGTGGCTCGGAGGGTGGCTAGGCCGTGGATGTTTGTCCACAGGGCGGTGGCGCGGAGGTCGGCGTCGGTGGGGTGTTGGCGGGCGACCAGGTCCACGAACGTCTGGAACAGCGGGAGCGAGGTCACGCGAAGGTTGCCGCCGGCGCCGGACAGTAGGTCGTGGCGGAAGATCAGGTCGAACATTCCGGGGCGTTCGGCGGCGAATTCCAGGTAGCGGCGGGCTGCCTGCACCAGTTGGTCCTCGGGCGAGCCGTCGGGGTACGGCGTCAGTCGGGCGGCTAGGTCGGTGAGGCCGGTGGCGGCGATCGCGGCGAGGAGCGCGTTGTGGGTCGGGAAGTACCGCCGGGGCGCGCCGTGTGAGACGCCGGTACGGCGGGCGATCGCGCGCAGGGTCAGATTGCCGAGGCCCTCCTGCTCGAGAAGCTCGACCCCGGCCTGCACGAGCCGCTCGGGCAGCGCCGCATCGGGCAGCGCCGCATCGGACTGCGGCACCTGCGACACCTCCGGCACATCGGGCACGGTGACATTGTTGCCGTTCTTGGATTGGCCCGGTGGTTTGGGTACGATCTTCGACGTGACTGCCGGGTCGGCTTCCAGCCATTCACGAGTCGGGTTCCCGGCTGCGCTCTGAGCGCCCCGCGGGCCCCGCCCGCCGCTTCTCTCCCCGTCTGTACGTTCTTCCACGACCCAGAGAGAAGCGAATCCTGAACGATTTCACCGCACAACTCATCGACGATTTCCGGGCCAACGCCGGCCAGGTCGGCGGGCCCTTCGAGAACTCACGGTTGTTGCTCCTAACAACCACCGGCGCGCGGACCGGCCAATCGCGGACCGCGATCCTCGCGTATTACCCCGACGGCGCCCGGGTCCTGGTCGTCGGCTCGGCCGCTGGCAGCCCGAAACACCCCGCCTGGTACCACAACCTGCTCGCCCAGCCCGAGGTCACAGTGGACCTAGGTCTCTTCAGCTACCCGGCAACAGCCGTCGTACTCCGCGGCTCGGAACGCGACGAGGTCTTCGCGCGACTCGTCGAGGCCGACTCGGGGTGGGGCGAGTACCAGAAGAAGACCACCCGGACGATTCCGGTCGTCGCGCTCGAGCAGCGCCCCGGCCCGCCGCCGGGAGCCGAGCGTGGGTTCGGCGAGGCGCTGAAGATCATCCACGCTGCGTTCCGGCGCGAGCTTTCCCTGATCCGCAAGGAGGTTGCGAACTCGGGGACGCTCGGCGCGCAGCTGCGCATCAACTGCCTGACGGTCTGTCAGGGTTTGCACTTCCACCACACCGGCGAGTCGACCGGGCTGTTTCCGGCGCTCGTCCAGCAACACCCGGAGCTGACCGACGTGGTCGACGAGCTCCAGGTGGAGCACGACAAGATCGCCGTACTGCTCGGTGAACTGGAGCGCCTCGTCGGCGCTCCCGAAGTCGTCGACCAGATCGACGAACTGATCGCCCAACTCAACGCCCACCTGGACCGCGAGGAGGCCGCGCTCCTGCCTTATCTCTAAGGGCCTTATCTATATGGGTCTGCGGGCCAGGAGCGCGTAGGAGTTGGGGAGTCGGCCGGACCAGGCGGCGGCACTGGTGTCGTCCTGCGGTCGCCAGAACGGCTCGGCGTACTCCTCGAGGACCTGGACCTGCAGACCGGCCCGGGAGACGGCAGTGACGATCTGGCCGAGCGTCCACTGCCACTCCTGGGCGCCGTTGCCCGGGAAGGTGTCGTTGATGTGTGACTCCGCGAAGTAGCTGCGGTCCGGGCGGACACGTGGTTCGTCTTCGTCCCAGCTCCACAGCGGAACGGCCGGGTGGGCCTCGTACACGAACAGATGCCCACCCGGCCGGACCAGGCGCGCCACGTCCCGCGCCCACGCGTCGATGTCCCGCATCCAGATCAGCGCGCCTTTGCCCGTGTAGACGAGATCCGCACACCCATCGTCAAGCGGTACGCCGGGAACCTCGGCCACCGTGTAGCGACAGGGCATCCCGAGCTCGTCGGCCCGCCGCTGCGCCGCGCCCGCAGCTACAGAGCTGTAGTCCACGCCCACGACCTCCCGGGCGCCTGCCTTGACCAGTCCGATGTCGTCGAGCCCGTGTCCGCTCTGCAGATGCACTACTACTGGCCGCTCCGCGAGCACAGGCGCCAGCAACTCCAGTTCCCGCTCGAACAGCAACCCGTCACCACGGGCCTGCTCCAGCAACTCGTCGTACTCCCGGATGTGCTTGCTGGAGGCCTGCTCCCAGACCACCCGATTACCCGCGACCACCTCGTCCATGAGTCCAGTCAGCCCGACTCGAGCCCGCCAAGCAACCGGAATTACTCGTTGTGGAGGACCTCGGCGATGGTGGTACGGGCGGCTGCGCGGGCGGGGAAGTAGGCGCCGGCGGCCGCGATCAGCATGCCGGCCAGGACCAGGAGGGCCAGCAGACCGACGGGGAAGACGTGCAGCATGAACGACGGGAGCTCTATCTGGGCACCGTTCGCCATAGCGGGAACGACCAGGCGGTGGGCGATGATGCCGAGCGGAATGCCCAACAGGCCACCAATGGCGCCCAGCGCGGTCATGGACGTCACGACCATCACAGTGACCTGTGCGGGCGTCATCCCGATCGACTTGAGCATGCCCAGGTCGCGGCGCCGTTCGCGGGTGTTGAGTACGACGGTGTTGAAGACACCCAGTGCCGCGACGGTTCCCAGCATCAGCGTGAGCAGTACTACGGTCGCGAGGACCACGGTGACGAAGGTGCCGGCGTCCTGGCCATCTGCCTGCTGCAGTCCGGAGTCCTTTGCCTGCACAGCCTGCACGACCGCGTTCAGATCGGTGCCGGGCTTCACATTGACCTCATAGAGGTTCGCACGCAGTTTCGGAGCGATCAGCGCGAGTGTCGACCAGTTGGACAGCACCTCGTCGGCAGAGTTGTACATCGCCTTCCCGACGATCTGTGCGCGCACAGTCTTGCCCTGTCCTTGCAGTGTGATCGTGTCGCCGACCGCAAGCCCCCGCTGCCGCAGGAAGCGTTCCGACACGACCACCTCTCCCGGTCCGTCGAACCAGCGCCCAGCCAGGATGCGGTACCCGAGCTGATCGAAGTCCCCGCGGTAGAACGACGTCCGCAGGTCGGTCTGCGTACCAGCGATCCGCAGGTCCAGCTCAGCCATCGCTGCGACCGACGTGACGCCTGGCGTGGACCGGAGTACCGCCTCGTCCTCCGCGTCACTCAACTTCGCACCAGGCGGGCCATTGGGGTCGCTTGGACTAGCTCCATTCGGACCGGCGAAGAAGGTCAGGTCAACGGCGTTCACCCGACTGGCAGCCTGCTGGTACGTCGTCAGCGACTTCCCGAGCCCCACCGCCAAGGTCACGCTGGTGACGCCGAGCACCACAGCTGCCAGCGTCAACGCCGTGCGTCCAGGACGGGCAAAAGGCAGTCCCAAGCCCAGACTGACCGACCGTGGCAGGCGAGTCCCGCTCAACCACCTCTGTGCCGTCAGACCGCGTCCAGCTCGCGGTGCGCTTCCAGCACTGATCGCCTGTGCTGCCGACAGACTTCGCGCCCTCAGCGCAGGCGCCAACGCAGACAGTGCCACGAGAGCAGGTACGCCGATCAGGGTGGCGACGTCGACCCAGACGGGTACGCCGAGCCCACCGGCTCCGTAGCTCTCGAAAGCCCTCGTCAGCAGGGAAGTGGCGAGTATGTTGCCCAGAACAACTCCACCGGCACAGCCGACGACAGCAGGGATCGACACCATCCCGAGGTACACAGCCAGCACCTGTGTCGGGGTGAACCCCAGTGCCTTCAATACGCCAATGTGCTTGAAGCCGGCGACCACGGCACCGCTGACGACGTTCGCAACGATCAGTACGGCGACCGCTAGCCCCAGCCAGCCGAACATCATCAAGAACGGTACGAACGTGTTTGGCTCACCTGCCGCGGCTGCCCGCAACGCCAGGTAGGACTGTGCGCCGAGCAGAGCGCCACACGGAAGCCCTGCGGTCACCGCGTTCTGGCCGGCCGTCACCTCCGCGTTCGTCGCCGCGTGGGCGAACCGATAGAGCATCTGCGTTGACGTCGGCTTCAACTCGCTCATCTGCGCTGGGCTGACCCATGCGTCCGCCGACTGGCTGACGCTGTACGCGAAGCCGACGATGGTCAGCGTCCGGCCGTCCGGCATCGTCAGCGTCCCGTTCAGCTGCGGCGTGCCATGTCCGGCGGAGTCGGTGGGGTTCCGGTTGAGCACGATCTCCCCCGGCTTGTCCGCCCAGTGCCCCTTCCAGACATTGAGCCGGTCGACGACGCCACCTGGATCCGCGCGGCCCACAGTCACCAGCGACCCGAGCATCGGCGGCTGAGAGACGTCCAGCGTCGCCTGAGCGAACGGTCCGGCCGTAGCCGGCGCATTCCGCCCAGCCTCGGTCAACTGGGAGTCGGTGACCTTGGTCCGGTCGTACGACGCGGCCAGCTGCGCACCGCTCTGTTTGGCGTACGCCTGGTCGAACGGACCGCTCGAGGCGGCCAGCAGTCCCAGCGCGACCACAATCATCGTTGTGGAGAGCAGTACGACCACGCCGATCACCACGGTCTGCACGCGACGCCGTCGTACCGCTGCTCGCGACACCGGCCAGACCGCGGTCACGACGTACGCTCCAGGCTGCGTTCGCCGGCGATCTGCCCGTCGACGAAGTCGATGACTCGGCTGGCGCAGCGTGTCGCGAGCTGCTGGTCGTGTGTCACCAGTAGAAGCGTCTGGCCGATTTGGTTGAGGTCCAGCAGCAGATCCATGACCTGCTCGCCGGACCGGGTGTCCAGGGCACCTGTCGGTTCGTCGGCGAGCAGGACGGCTGGTCGGTTCATCAGTGCGCGCGCGACCGCGACTCGTTGCCGTTCACCGCCGCTCAGCTGCGCCGGATAGGTGTTGCGTCGGCCGGCGATGCCCAGCTCCTCGAAGAGCTCGAGTGCACGCTTGCGCGCGTGCGGGGCCGAAGTACCGGTGAGCTGTGCGGCCAGTGCCACGTTGTCGAGGGCGGACAGGTCGTCCAGCAGGTTGAAGAACTGGAAGATCATCCCGATCCGCCGGCGGCGGAACAGGGCCAGCCCCTTCTCGTCCATCGTGCCCAGGTCGTCGCCGTGCACCACGACGGAGCCCGACGTCGGCCGGTCCAGCCCCGCGACCATGCTCAACAGTGTGGACTTGCCGCTGCCGGACGGTCCCATCACCGCGACCGCCTCACCGGCGTGGATCTCCAGCGACACACCGTCGAGCGCGAGGGATTCGCCGTACTCCTTGCGCACTGCGGTGAGCTCTACGACCGCCTCTGCGTTGCCTACGTCGTCCGTCATGCTGCTCACGCTAGGTCCGCTCGAAGCCCGCTGACGTCACCCTGCCGACGTAAAGTCCGGCAGCCGTCATCCTGGAGATGTACGGCGGTGCGCCTCGCGGATGATGCGTAGCGTCCGATGCCTTTGGGACAGTAGACCTCGTGACCATTCTGTGGCTAGTTGTCGCGGCACTGGCCGTGTTGGCCGGGCTGCTGGCGCTCGCACTGGTCCGTGCACGGCGTGCGCACGCGCGGGCGCTGGAGGAGCGCGGGTGGCTGCTGGAGCGCGAACGCGAGACAGCCGCCCGGAGCGCAGTCGACGCCGAGCGTGCGCGGATAGCTCACGATCTGCACGACATCGTGAGTCACAACGTCAGCGTCATGGTCATTCAGGCCGGTGCGGCGCGGCATGTCCTTGTCAATGAGCCGGAGCAGGCTGAGTCGGCCCTGCTGGCTGTTGAGGCCGCCGGTCGCGACACCATGGCTGAGCTGCGGCATCTGCTCGGTGTGCTCGTGCCCAAGGACGACTCGGACGAGGCACTGTCTCCACAGCCGAGTCTGGCTCAGCTGAGCACTCTGATCGACCGGACCGCGTTCGCTGGCTTACCTGTCGAAGTACGCATCTCTGGTGACCCCTGTGACTTGCCGACCGGCGTGGACGTCACGGCGTACCGCATCATTCAGGAGGCCCTCACCAACGCGCTCAAGCACGGTGACGGCGTCAGAGCTGAGGTGACGGTCCGCTATGCCCCGCACGCCCTTCGCCTGGAGATCCTCAACACCGGGCCAAGCATCCTCACCGGTGGACGCCCACCGGCTCCCGAGGGCGACGGCCGCGGTCTCCGTGGCCTGACGCAACGGGTGGCCGTGTACGGCGGGGACCTGGACGCGCGCCGCCGACTCGGTGGTGGCTTCCGCGTTCGGGCCAAGCTGCCGCTGGAACGCCCATGACGACGCGAGTGGTGATCGCGGACGACCAGGCCCTGGTACGGACCGGCTTCCGGATGATCCTCGCCGCTCGCGGCATCGAGGTCGTCGGAGAGGCCGCGGACGGCGAGGAAGCAGTGGACGCCGTACGGCGCCTGCGTCCCGACGTCGTCCTGATGGACATCCGCATGCCCACGATGGACGGTCTGGAAGCCACCCGGCGCATCCTCGCCACGCCGACCGACTGCCGCGTCCTGATCCTCACGACCTTCGATCTCGACCGCTACGTGTACGCCGCCCTCGCGGCCGGCGCCAGCGGGTTCTTGCTCAAGGACGTCACGCCCGAGCACCTGGCCGCCGCCGTCCGCCTGGTCACCACTGGCGACGCCCTCCTGGCCCCGTCCATCACCCGCCGTCTGGTCGAACGGTTCGCCACATCGACTGCCACTCAGCCCGCCGTACACCGCGGCCTCTCCAGCCTCACCCCCCGTGAGCTAGAGGTCCTCACACTCATGGGCCAGGGGCTGTCCAACGCCGAGATCGCCGCCGCGCTGACGCTCAGCGAAGCCACCGCGAAGACCCACGCGGCCCGGATCTTCGCCAAGCTCGCCCTGCGAGACCGAGCCCAGGCTGTCGTCCTTGCCTACGAAACGGGCCTCATTACCCCTGGAGACCATTGACGGGGACGTAAACTCGGCCATGAGGGAAACCACAGTTGCCTGGGCCGCCACCTGTTGTGGCGCGCCGATCCGCGAAGTCCGACCACTGCACGGTGCCCAAGGCCCGTGGCTGCTGGTCGCCGGCTCGACCCGGTGCATCCTGCGCGCACCTACTCCACGCATCGGCGCCGGCATGATCGCCACCGCTGCCGCGGCACTACAGGTGGCTGATCGCCATCAGTTGCCGGCGCCACGTCTGCTGGCCGCGGACCTGACCGGCGAGCATGCCGGCGTACCGGCGTCTCTTGAAACAGTGGTTCCTGGGACCACGGACTGGGCGTTGGGAACACCTGCGAGCCTGCGCGCCGCCGGTGCTGCACTGACTGCTCTGCACGCTCTCCAGATGTCTCCGCGGGAGCACCTGCCGTTCCGTCCCCGTCCGATCGCCGTGGACGACTTCGCCGCCGACCGTCGCGCCGGACGCATGCCGACCACGCCCCTCCTCCAGCAGGCCGACACCCTGGTCACCGCCCATGGGCTACCGCCTGAGGAGCCCGTGTTCCTCCATGGCGACGTTTGGCCCGGCAACATCGTGTGGACCGGCGACCGTCTGACCGCCTTCATCGACTGGAAGACCGCCGGCGTAGGCGCTCCCGGTGTGGACCTGTCCGAGCTCCGCAAACAGGTCGCCATCAGCTTCGGCTCGGACGCCCCCGCCCACGTCCTGACCGGCTGGGAACAAGCCACCGGCCGCAAAGCCGACCACGTCGCCTACTGGGACGCAGTAGCCGCCCTCAACACCCCAACCACGCTGTACGCCGCCACAGCCACAGCCACCGCCAGCCGCGACGCCTTCCTCCACCAGGCCCTGTCCAACCTGCCCTGACCCGCGCCTCAGACGATCGTTGCTGGGGTGTCTCGGAGGGTGACGCTGGCGTGGCTCTCCTGGAAGCTCTGCTCGGAGACCAGAGTGAGCCGGGCGGTGGACTGGAACTCCGGCAGTGTGGTGGACCCGCAGGAGACCATCGTGGTCTTGAGCTTGGCGATGGTCACGGCGAGGCCCTCGTCGAGGTCGCCGGCGTACGGGACGTAGCCGTCGACGCCTTCCTCGAAGATCAGGCCCTGACCGCCCTGGCCGTAGCGCTGCCAGTTGCGGGCACGGTTCGAGCCTTCGCCCCAGTACTCCTTGACGAAGCCGTCCCGGGTCGGGAGCTTCGCGCCGGCGGCTTGGTCGAACCGGGCGAAGTACCGGCCCATCATCACGAAGTCGGCGCCCATCGCCAGCGCCAGGGCCACGTGGTAGTCGTGGACCAGCCCGCCGTCGGAGCAGATCGGCACGTACTCGCCGGTGCGTTCGTGGAACGCGTCCCGCGCCGCGGCGACATCCAGGACCGCGCTGGCCTGGCCGCGGCCGATGCCCTTCTGGTCACGGGTGATGCAGATGGAGCCGCCGCCCACACCGACCTTGACGAAGTCGGCGCCGGCCTCCGCGAGAAAGGTGAACGCCTCACCGTCGACCACGTTGCCACCGCCGACCGGGATCTCGGGATACTGCTTCTTCACCCAGGTCAGGGCCTCTGCCTGCCAGTCGCTGTAGCCGTCGGAGGAGTCGAAGCACAGGGCGTCCGCGCCCGCTTCCAGCAAGGCGGGGACTCGCTCCTGGTAGTCGTGGGTGTTGATGCCAGCGCCGACACGCAGACGCTTGGCGGCGTCGACGATCTGGTGCGGGAAGCGCTTGTTGTCGGCGTAGTCCGATCGGAAGACCAGATGTTGCAGGTGGCCCTCGTCGCCCACCACCGGGAGAGAGTCGAGCCGTTCGTCCCACAGCCGGGCGTTGGCCTCGGAGAGCGTGGTGTCGGGCCCGGCGTGGGGCAGGTCCGGCATGGGAGTCATCCGACCGCTGACTGGTCCGTCGAGGTCGTGTCGCTGGGGGTGGAAGTCCCGGGAGGTCACCAGGCCGAGCAGGCGGCCGGTGGCGGTCCCGTCGTCTGTGACCGCGGCGGTGCTGTGGCCGGTACGACGCATGACGTCGACCAACACGCTCAGAGTGTCGTCGGGACGGACGTTGGTGTCGCTGGTGACGAATCCGGCCTTGAAGTTCTTCACCCGGCGGACCGCAGCGGCCTGGTCCTGGATCGGCTGGTTGTGGTGCACAAAGCTCAGGCCGCCGTTGCGCGCGAGCGCGATGGCGAGTTCCGGCGTACTGACCGCCTGCATGATCGCGGAGGTGAACGGGGAGCCCAGCTCGATCGCTGATGGTTCCCCCACACGGTGCCGCACCAGGGGCGTGCGCAGGTCTACCGTCCCCGGTGAGCAGTCGGTCCGGGTCCGGTTCGGCAGCAGCAGGAACTCGTTGAACGTCCGCGAGACCTCGGCGATGATCTGTGCCACTCGTTCCTCCTGCTCCGTCGACCGGGGCCCGGCTGCCCCGCCGTGGGTGCCTCCGAAACGCGAGAACCCCGCTCTGACCTGCAGAACGGGGTTTCCGGTTGTCTCTGGGAGACTGGCGGAGGATACGAGATTCGAACTCGTGAGGGGTTGCCCCCAACACGCTTTCCAAGCGTGCGCCCTAGGCCTCTAGGCGAATCCTCCAAGCGGAGAGGATACCGGGCGGTGGTGGCGAATCCGAAATCGGGGCGGCGGCTAGGGTCGCGCGTATGGCGGAGTTGGTGCTGCGGCCGATCGGGCCGGGGGACGTCGAGGCGCTGCAGGAGCTGATCGAGTCCGGCCCGGGATACCGGCTGTACGAGAAGCAGCTACCTGAGCAGCACGGGAGCTAGCGCCTGCCACTGCTCGACCGGCTGTGGGCCGGTCACGCCGGTGAGGACGTTGACTGCGACGTGGTCGGCGCCGGCGTCGAGGTGTTCGGTCAGTTTGGCCTTGATGTCGGCCGGACTGCCCCACGCGGCGAGTGAATCGACCATGTCGTCCGGCAGCTCGGACAGGTCGCTGTCAGTGAACCCCTGCCGCTTCAGCGAGGCGACGTACCCCGGGATGTGGGTGAAGAAGCTGATGGTGTCCCGCGCGATGCTGCGCGCCCGGTCCGCGTCGTTCTCGACGACAACGAGGTGACTGACGGCCAGGAGCTTGTCCGGGCCCAGGACCTTCCGCGCCTCGGCAGAGTACGACGCAGTGGTCAGGAACGGGTACGCGCCGGCAGTCCGCTCGCCGGCAAGCTTCAGCATCTGCGGACCGAGCGCAGCGAGCACCAGACGCTCCACAGGTACGTCGACCTCGTCCAGGTAGGCGTTGAGCGTGGCGAGCGGCTTAGCGCCGTGAGCCCCACCCAGACCGACGGTGAACCGCCCCGGCGCGATCGTCTCCAGTACGGCGTACCTCGCGCTCACGTCGGCCGCGCTGTACTTCACCACCGCCAGAATCCCGCTGACGAACCGGATCGACGTCGTGGCCCCGACCAGGTCGGTGATCGTCTGCAGTCCGGGCAGTGGCCCGCCGGACAGCCAGATCACCGGGTACCCGAGCTCTTCGGCCGCTCGCGCCGCCGCGATGGACTCCGCACTGCTGTCGAGCCCGGTGGTGATCCCGAACGGGCCGAATTGATGATCCGTCACCCACCCAGCTTGAACCCGATCGGCGGACCCCGCACCCCTGTTCGCTCAGGGCGCACCAGAGGCCGATCGGGGCTTCCGTTGTGCGCGACGGGTAGTAAATGCCGTGCCGGATTTCGGGCGCGGTGACTCGATCCCGTACACTCATGGCTGGTTCCCCGCGTGGCGGTATCTCGCCCAAACCCCCCAGGGCCGGAAGGCAGCAAGGGTAAGTGAGCTCTTCCGGGTGCGCGGGGAATCCTCATGTCTAGGCTTGGTCTCCCCAAGACTGAGGAGATCGATGAACCCCGAGAGCGGTTACCTGCAGGAACTGATCATCGCCGAGCTCGGCGTGCCGGCGACGTTCGACGTGGACGGCGAGATCGAGCAGCGGGTCGAGTTCCTGGCTGACCGGCTCCGGCGGACCGGCGCGACGGCGTACGTGCTCGGGATCAGTGGCGGGGTCGATTCCGCCGCCGCGGGGCGCCTGTGCCAGCTCGCGGTCGAGCGGGTGCGGGCGGAGGGCGGTCAGGCGACGTTCGTCGCGATGCGGCTGCCGTACGGCGTTCAGGCCGACGAGGCGGACGCGCAGCGCTCACTGGAGTTCATCAAGCCGGACGAGACGCTGGTCGTCGACGTGAAGCCGGCCACCGACGCCATGGTCGAGTCGGTCCGGCACGCCGGGCTCGGCGACCGTGAGGACTTCCACGTCGGCAACATCAAGGCCCGCCAGCGGATGGTCGCGCAGTATGTCGTGGCCGGTGCCCGCGGCGGTCTGGTCGTCGGCACGGACCACGCGGCGGAGGCGGTGATGGGCTTCTTCACGAAGTACGGCGACGGCGCCTGCGACCTCACGCCGCTGTCCGGGCTGTCCAAGCGCCGCGTCCGCGCGGTGGGCGAGCGGCTCGGTGCGTCGCCGGACATCACCGGCAAGGTCCCGACCGCCGACCTGGAGTCGAACAACCCGGGCGTCCCGGACGAGGACGTGCTGGGCGTGACGTACGACGAGATCGACGACTTCCTCGAGGGCAACGACGTGGACGAGAAGGCGGCGAGCCGGATCATCGCGACGCACCGCCGTACCGCTCACAAGCGGGCCGTCCCGCTCGCGTTCAGCTGAGGTAGTCGGTCACCAGCCGGGTGAAGAGGTCCGGCTGCTCGGCGTGCACGAAGTGACCGGCGCCGGTCGCGTA
The DNA here is from genome assembly GCF_053611945.1 of Kribbella sp. NPDC054772. Taxonomy (NCBI): domain Bacteria; kingdom Bacillati; phylum Actinomycetota; class Actinomycetes; order Propionibacteriales; family Kribbellaceae; genus Kribbella; species Kribbella sp. NPDC054772. The sequence continues at coordinate 247,241 of NZ_JBSHBJ010000009.1, forward strand.
GTAATAGGTGCCGTTCGGTACGTCGGAGCGGAACAGCGCGATCTCCTCCGGGCTGGTGACCGGGTCGTACTCGCCTTTGATCAGTAGGGCGGGGTGGGACAGCTTGGCGAGCGACGGCAGCAGCGGCTCGCCGAAGCTGGCCGATGTGGTGATCTGCTCGGAGAAGTGACCGGACCGCTCGTGGTACTCGTCGGAGATCTCGGTGTCCGCGGGCATCTGGAGGTCGCGGGAGTCCGGGCCGAGGTAGATCTCCATGCGCCGGTCGCCGAGCTGGGCGAGCAGATCGGTGCGTTCGTCCCACATGGCCTTCGTCGCTGGGCCGGTGTGCGGTGGGACCTCAGCGCCGGGGAGCAGTGGCAGCGCGGCCCGGACGAGGGTGTCGGTAGCGAGCACCATGTCCCAGCCGGGGTTCTCGAAGACGACTTTGGTGATCGAGTCCGGGTGCGCGACGGCGTACCGGAGTGCGATGCGGCCGCCGTACGAGTGGCCGAGGACCGCCCAGCGTTCGATGCCGAGCTGCTCGCGCAGGGCCTCGTAGTCGGCGACCAGGTCCTGTTCCGTGACCGGTCCGGTGAGTGGGTCGGACTGCTGCACTCCGCGCTGGTCCACGGCGATCAGCCGGAAGCTCTCGCCGAGGTGGTCGCCCTGGAAGGCCAGGAAGTCGTATGAGCCCGCGCCGGGGCCGCCGTGGACGAACAGCAGCGGCGGCGCGTCCTCGGGCCCGCGCCGGTCGACGTACAGCCTGGTGTCACGGACCTTCGTCAGCATGGCGTGAGCGTAGTTCGCGCACGTGTCAGGCGGTATGGGCCAGTTGCACTTGCCGGACGCGGTTGGCGAGGCGGGCCAGCCGGATGGTCGCGATGTTCCGGTACGCCGGGCGCAGGACGGTCGCGAGCGGGCCGGACTGCTCGAACGTGTGGGTGACCCGGCTGTCCGCTCCGATGGTCCACGTCCCGACCTCACGGAAGCCCGGGACGTGCCACACGATCTCGACACGGTCCGCCTCGACGACCGTGTACTGCAGCTCGCCGGAGAAGCCCGGCCGGACCCGGAGCGAGTAGCGGGTCCCCGGGTTGGTCTCGCGGGGGCCGTCGATGGCGAGGAACGCCTCGTTCCACTCCGGCAGTCCCAGGGCGTCGAGCAGGACCTGACGGATCGCTGCCTGGCCGGCGTGGATGGTCTCGGTGGCCTGTTCCATGACTAGTTCTCCTGGTGGGCGAGGGCGGGACCCCGTCGGCGGGCCAGCGCGGCCCCGGCGGGAAAGGCGTCGGCGAGGGTGCGGAGCGTGGTGATGGTCTCGTCGAGCGCCTGGCCGGCGACAAGGTCGTGCATCGTGCGGTGCAGCCGGTTCTCCGCGGTGATGATGCGGCGGTGCAGGGCGCGGCCCTGCGGGGTCAGGCTGAGCGTGAGATAGCGCTTGTCGACCTGGTCGATCCCGCGTTTCACCAGGCCCTGCGCGACCAGCCGGTCCACAAGCCGGCTCGGACTGTTGCCGGTCTCGCAGACGAGTAGTGCCCCCAGTGCGTTGAGCGTCATCGGACCGTGGTCGCGAAGGACGCGCAGAACCTCAGCCTGGGAAGGCGTGATGCCCAGCGGGCGCAACTCGGCCGCGAGTAGCCGGTTGCCCTCGCGCTGAATCGCCAGCACGAGATAGCGAAGCTCCTCGACAACCTTCATACCAGACATATTACACGACACGTATGTCGTGTCATATACCAACCGAACGTGTTCTTCGGTGATCGGTCGATTGCTGTTGCCGCAGGCGCCGGTTCCGGAAGAGTGCCGGAGAAAGTCCGGTTGAGGTCATGGTCAAGGTGACATCGCGACTGGCACAGTGTGTGCATGAAGGGTCTGATGCAGAACTACCAGCTGTCACTGGACACGATCTTCCGTCGTGCGGAGCAGTTCTACCCGGACAAGACGGTGCACACCGGCGGGCCGGCGCCGGTCACCCTGACGTACGGCGAGTGGGCCGACCGCACCAGACGTCTGGGTGGCGTCCTGGACGCGCTCGGGATCAGCCCCGACGGCCGCGTCGCCACCTTCGCGTGGAACTCGGGCCGCCACCTGGAGCTGTACTTCGCCGCGCCCTGCACCGGTCGGGTGCTGCACACGCTCAACATCAGACTCTTCCCGGACCAGGTCGTCTACATCGCGAATCACGCCGAGGACGAGGTCGTCTTCGTCGACCGGTCGCTGCTCGGGCTGTTCCTACCTCTGCTCGACCGGCTGACCCAGCTGCGGCACATCGTCGTCATGGATGACCTGCCACCGGGCGCGCCTGGCGCCGAGATCCCGGACGATCCGCGATTCCACGACTACGAGGAGCTGCTCGCCGCCGCGGACCCGGTCGAGTTCCACGTCGACGACGAGAACCAGGCCGCCGCGATGTGCTACACGAGCGGTACGACGGGGAATCCGAAGGGTGTCGTCTACTCGCATCGGTCCACCTGGCTGCACTCGATCGGTGTCCTCACCAACTCCGGCATCGGGCTGACCGAGACCGACAAGGTGATGCCGGTCGTGCCGATGTTCCACGCGAACGCCTGGGGTCTCGCGCACGCGGCGCCGATGGCGGGTGCGTCGCTGGTGTTCCCGGGGCCGGACATGAGCCCGAAGGGGATTCTCAAGCTGCTGCAGGAGCAGGAGGTGACGCTGTCCGCGGGCGTGCCGACGATCTGGCAGGGGCTGTTACCGCTGCTCGACGGGGTCGAACTCCCCAAGTTGCGGCGGATCCCGTGCGGCGGGTCCGCCGTACCCGAGGCGTTGTCGGAGGCGTTCCGGGAGAAGCTCGGCCGGCCGATCCTGCAGGCGTGGGGGATGACGGAGACGAGCCCGGTGGCGACCGCTTCCCATGTCCCGGCGCGGAACACGGATCTCCCGCAGGAGGAGCAGGCGCATCTGCGGGCTCGGGCCGGTCTCCCGCTGCCTGGCATCGAGGTGCGAATCGTCGAGCCCGGCTCGATCACGCCGCTGCCCTGGGACGACGAGGTGACCGGTGAGCTGCAGGTCCGCGGCCCGTGGATCGCCGCGGAGTACTACCGGCCCGACGACGGTGCGCAACTGAACACCGAGGACGGCTGGATGAAGACGGGCGACGTCGCCGCGATCGACCAGTACGGCTCGGTGCGGATCGTCGACCGGACCAAGGACCTGGTGAAGTCCGGTGGCGAGTGGATCAGCTCGGTCGAGCTGGAGAACCTCTTGATGGCCCATCCCGCGGTCAAGGAGGCCGCGGTGATCGGCGTACCGCACCCGAAGTGGGACGAGCGGCCGCTTGCCTGCGTCGTACGTGTCGAGGGTTCGAGTGTGACCGGCGAGGAGATCCTCGAGTACCTGCAGCCGCTGGTGGCTAAGTGGTGGCTGCCGGATGCGGTCGAGTTCATCGACGAGGTGCCGAAGACGTCGGTGGGCAAGTTCTCCAAGAAGGATCTGCGGACCCGGTTCGCGAACTATCACATGAAGTGAGTCCCCGGCATACGTAGGTTGGTTGCTGTGGGCATCTGTGCCTGCGGCAACCAATCCGAGGAGGCCCCGTGGATTCCAGCTCGAGCGGCGCGATCGGCGACCCGGACGACACCAACGACAACCCCGTCGGCGACGCGGTCGTGGACGGCGTCCGCAAGGCCCTCAACAAACTCGGCCCCACCGGCCAGAAAGCCGCCAGCCACCTCCCGGAGAAGCCGGCCCCGGAGGAACCTCAAGGGGAGTGATGCGGGGAGCGTACGGCGGTGGGTTAGGTGAAGTTGAGGTGGAAGTGGTTGTGGAGGTGTTGGAGGGTCGCGTCGACGAACTCGGTGGGCCACGGGTTGTCGGTGAGTTTGGCCAGGGCGGTGCCGCGGGTGATGAACTGGCGGCAGATGTACTGGTGCGCGGCGATCACGTCGGCCGGGTCGGTGCCGACCGCTGGGATGGCTTCGAGGGCGGCGCGTTGTTCGTCGGAGAGTAGGGCGTTGAGGCGCTTGGCTCCGCTGGTCCGGCGTACGCCGCGTTCGGCGAGCATCAGGGCGACGAGCTGGTCGCGGACGACGCCGACGCCCTGGTTCGCGACGATCCGTTCGTCACGACCGAGGACTGTGACCAGGTTGCCCAGGAAGTAGAAGAAGAGGTTGACGGTGCCGGCCGGCCAGTACGGTTCACCAGGCCGGCCACCCTGCGGTGCGATGTCGCCGTCCGGGAACAGCGTCCCGTCCCGGTCGAACAGCACCTTGACGCCGTCGTACTGAAACCGGTCGAAGGACGCCAGCGGGTGGATGATCAGGTCCACGTGCAGCCAGTCCGGCGTGATCCCCAACCCGCCGATCAGCCCGGGAATCCGGTCCGCGTGGACGGTCGGCCCGGTGAGTTCCCGCAGTACGTCGTCCCAGTGCTCCTCGAACCACGCCGTACTGTCGTCAGCCACCACCAGATGGACATCGACATCGCTGAACCGGTCGGCCGCCCCCGTCGCGAAGCTCCCGATCAGGTACACCGCGAGAACCCGCGAGTCCGCGACAAACGCCTCCCGCGCCCGCTGAATCACGCCCTGCTGCCGCTCGTCCCCAGTCCACATCCCGCCCACCCTAGGCGGCCGCCGTATCACCGACCCGATCCCTGCCACGCGCCGGTGCTACGTGGAGTGGGCGGGGAAATGTCCGGGGGCGGCGCTAGGGTTGCCGCGTGGAAGCGCCTCTTGCTCTGTATCGCCGGTACCGCCCGGAGACGTTTGCGGAGGTGATCGGGCAGGACCATGTCACCGCGCCGCTGCGGAACGCGTTGAGTAACAACCGGGTGAATCACGCCTACTTGTTCTCCGGTCCGCGTGGGTGTGGGAAGACCACCAGCGCGCGGATCCTCGCCCGGGCGATCAACTGCGAGAAAGGCCCGATCGCCGAGCCGTGCGGGGTGTGCAAGTCGTGCACCGACCTGGCGCGCGGCGGGCCTGGCAGCATCGACGTGATCGAGATCGACGCGGCGTCGCACGGTGGTGTGGACGACGCCCGCGACCTGCGCGAGCGGGCGTTCTTCGCGCCGGTCGAGAGTCGCTACAAGATCTACATCATCGACGAGGCGCACATGGTGACCACGCAGGGCTTCAACGCCCTGCTGAAGCTGGTCGAGGAACCGCCGCCGCACCTCAAGTTCATCTTCGCGACCACCGAGCCCGACAAGGTGATCGGGACGATCCGCTCCCGGACCCACCACTACCCGTTCCGGCTGGTGCCGCCGAAGGTCCTCGCCGAGTACATGGCTCGCCTGTGCGAGGCGGAGGGCGTCGCGATCGAGTCCCAGGCACTGCCGCTGGTCGTGCGGGCCGGCGCCGGTTCGGTGCGTGACTCGCTGAGTGTGCTCGACCAGTTGATCGGTGGCGCGGGGCCCGAAGGGGTGACGTACGAGCTGGCGGTCGCGCTGCTCGGGTTCACGCCGGATTCGCTGCTCGACGCGTGCGTTGACGGGTTCGCGGCGCACGACAGCGCGGCGGTGTTCGAGACGATCGACAAGGTCATTGAGACCGGTCAGGACCCGAAGCGGTTCGCCGAGGACCTCTTGCGTCGGCTGCGGGATCTCGTGGTGCTGTCCGCCGTACCGTCTGCCATTACCTCCGGCTTGATCGAGGCCGCCGAGGACCAGGGCGAGCGGCTGCAGACCCAGGCCGCCGGCATCGGCCCGGCTGAGCTGACGCGGGCGGCTGACATCGTCGCGGCGGGTCTGCTGGAGATGCGTGGGGCGACTGCGCCCCGGCTCCAGCTGGAACTGATCTGCGCCAAGGTGCTCCTGCCCGGCGCCGACGACTCCACCAACGGCATCCAGGCACGCCTCGACCGCATGGAACGCCGCCTGGCGATCGGAGTCCCCGGAGGTACGCCGGACTTCGCGCCGGGTGCCGCCGGCTCGGTCGGTGGTGGCGCCTCGGGAGCTCCCGGTGCCGCCGGGATGGGCGCGGCCGGTGGAGCGGGCTCCCATGGTGACGCGGGTTCTGGCGCACCGGCGGACGCGTCCGCGAGCCGAGCCGCCGCCCGAGCAGCTGCAGCCGGCAGCCGCGCTGACACCACACACACCCCCTCCGCGGGCGATGCAAGTGGCCCGGGCGGTGCCGGAGGTACCGGTGCTCCAGGCAGCGCCGATCGCGCAGGTAGTGCGGCTGACGCGAGCGGCCCAGGCGGCGCGAGCGGGCCCGGCGGTGGGTCCGGTGATGGTGCGGTTAGTGGTGGTCAGTCCGGCAACGCTGGCGCTGCGGTGGCTCACGGTGTGGGCGGGGCGGCGGCTGGTGCTGCCGCTGGAGCCGCGTCGGATGACGCGGGGGCGGGTGGCACAGCGTCTGTTGGCGCGGCGCCGCGTGGAGCTGGGTCCGGTGGCACTGGGTCTGGTGCTGCGGCGTCTGGGGGTGGAGCGCGTACGGGGTCTTGGGGGGACGAGCCGTCGGTGTCGGCTGCTCCGGGCGCGCAGTCCGCGCCCGCACAGTCCGCAGCGCCCGCGCAGTCGGCGCCCGCACAGTCCGCGCCTGCGCAGGCTGCGGCGGGTGGGGCTGTTGGGTTGGTGGACATTCGGCGGTTGTGGCCTGAGGTGCTGGATGCGGTGAAGGCGAAGCGTCGGTTCGCGTGGATCATGTTGAGCCAGAACGCTCAGGTGATTGCGATCGACGATCAGACCCTGACGCTCGGTTTGGTGAACGCCGGTGCGCGAGAGAGCTTCGCGCGTTCTGGCAGCGATGAGATTCTTCGGCAGGCGATGATCGACACCATCGGTGTCAACCGCCGGATCGAAGCGGTTGTTGACCCGTCGACGGATCCGGGTGCTGGCGGTGCGAGCCGGTCGGGTCCGCAACCCGGCGGTGCTGGGCCGCAGTCCGGTGCCTCCGGTCCGCAGTCCGGTGGCGGCGGTTCGCAGACCGGCGGCCCCGGAGCACAATCCGGTGGTCCCGGCACGGGTGGCGCTGCAGTTGGTGCGGGTGCTGCAGGCGGAGCCGGCGAGCCAGGAGCCGGGTTCGGTGCGAGCGGGTCTGGCGCAGGTGGGTCGGGTGCGAGCGCGGGTGGACCGGGTGCTGGTGGACCAGGCGTCGGCGGGCCCGGTGCCGGTGGAGTTGGGAACGTGGCTGCGGGAGCTGGCTCGGCAGGCTCAGGTAGTTCGGATGGTGCTCGTGGCACGACCGGGGCCGGAAGTCTCGGCGGAGGTGCGGCAGCTTCCGATGGTGCCGGCGTCGCGGGTGGCGCAGCGGTCGTCGAAGGTCTGAGCGGGGCTGCAGGCGCCGAGGCTGCAGGTGGCGGAGCTGGTGGTGCAGGAAGTGCCGGGTCTGCTGCAGGCGGTGCTGCTGGTGGTGCCGCAAGTGGCGCGGTCGTAGGTCGCGGCGGCGCTGCTGGTGGTGCGCCAGGTGCTGGGGCTGCTGGTGGCGCGGGCGCGGGGGCTAGGCGGGGTAATAGCGCTGGTGGTCGGAGTGGGGCTTGGGGTGAGGAGGCTGGGGCGGCGGTTGCGTTGCGGGAGCCGCCGGATGAGTACGACGTACCTCCGGAGCCTGATCCGTGGGAGGACGGGCCTGGGGCGCGTCCGGCGCGGCAACAGCAGGCGGCGCAGACTCAGAAGGCCCCGCAGGCTCAGCAGCCGGTGGGGGATCGGCGGGAGCAGGCGGCTAGTAAGCGGCGGGCTGCGGAGGCGGCGGTTGCTGCTGAGCAGGCGCGGAAGGCTGCAGCTCCGGTTGCACCTGAGGTGCAGCTGACGCCGGAGGAGGAAGCGGACTCGATCGGCGAGGACGACCTGGTGCTCGAGGAGGACTCGCGGTCGCACACGGACCTGCTGCGGGACACGCTCGGCGCCGAGATCATCACCGAAGAGCCCAACTGAGTTCACGCCGGCGCCACCCGCTGGTAACAGGCCCGTCCACAGGCTGCGGGCCCGAGTCACGCTCGGTATCCACATAATCCACAGGGCTGTGGATAAAGATGTCCACAAGACTGTGGGTAACCATGGGGAGACTGGTCGGTTTCTGGGTCGCGCTGGGCTTGTCCGAGGGACCGGCTAGTGTTGAGGCTCCGGTGGGAGACAGGCCCGGAAACGGTGTGTCGAGGCCGGGACGGTAAGTACGGGGCTCGGGAGAGCGGTTCGGACGAGGAGATCGCAGTGTTCGACGGTGGCGGTGCTGGGGGCTTCGACATGTCCAACCTGCTCGCGCAGGCGCAGGCGATGCAGAACCAGCTGATGGAAGCGCAGGCCGACCTGGAAGGTCAGGAGATCGAGGGTTCGGCCGGTGGCGGTCTGGTGACCGCCCTGGTGTCCGGCACGGGCGAGCTGCTCAGCCTGAACATCAAGAAAGAAGCCGTCGACCCCGACGACACCGAGACGCTGGCCGACCTGATCGTCGCCGCGGTCCGGGACGCCTCGGAGAACGCGAAGCAGGCCGCGGCCGCCGCGATGGGTCCGCTGGCCGGTGGGCTCGGCGGTGCGTTCGGTGGCGAGGGCGGCATCCCCGGCTTCGGCGGCAGCCCGTCGGGGCAGTCCGGCCAGCCCGGGCCGGCAGGTTTCACCCTGCCCGGTGCGGCGCAGCCCGCGGTCGAGTCCGGCGACGACGAGCCGAAGCCGGGCAACGCACCGAAGCCCGGCAGCGAGAGCGACCAGAACGGCGGTGTCGGGTTCACGAACCCGGGGAGCGCGACCGGCGAGCCCGGTCAGAACCCGGGCTGACGTGTACGAGGGGGCCGTTCAGGATCTCATCGACGAGCTGGGGCGCCTGCCCGGAGTGGGTCCGAAGTCCGCGCAGCGGATCGCGTTCCACCTGCTCGCCGCGGACGAGACCGACGTACGGCGGCTTGCGCACGTGCTCGTGCAGGTCAAGGAGAAGGTCAAGTTCTGCGAGATCTGCGGCAACGTCGCGGAGGACCCGCAGTGCCGGATCTGCCGTGACCCGCGCCGGGACCTGAGTCTGATCTGTGTGGTCGAAGAGGCCAAGGACGTGGTGGCGATCGAGCGCACCCGCGAGTTCCGTGGCCGGTACCACGTGCTCGGCGGTGCGATCTCGCCGATCGAAGGCATCGGGCCGGACGAGCTGCGGATCAAGGAGCTCATGCAGCGGCTGGCCAGCGGAGAGGTGACCGAGATCATTCTGGCCACCGATCCGAACCTGGAGGGCGAGGCGACGGCGACGTACCTGAGCCGCTTGCTGCGACCCATGGGGTTGCGCGTGACCCGATTGGCTAGTGGACTTCCAGTAGGCGGTGACCTCGAGTATGCGGATGAGGTCACCCTCGGACGGGCGTTTGAAGGGCGACGATCGATCGATGACTGAACCAACCGATATTGCGGAACGCGCTTTGGGGACGGACAGCGAGGACCTGACCGAGTTCGCGGAACAGATCGCCGACCAGGTCCGGAGCTTCCTGATCTCGGTGCGTGACATCGCCGCGCAGCCGGACGAGGACGGGGTCGACGAGGGCCTCGCCTCCCTGCCGTACCTGCTGCTCGAGGTCAGCCAGCTGCTGCTCGCCGGCGGCCGGCTCGGCGCCTTCGAGGACTTCGTCCCGGAGGAGCGCTTCGAGAGCGACGCCGGACCGGATCCGGACCTGGACGCGATGCGCGACCGGCTCGCGGTGCTGTTCGAGGGCCTCGACGAGTACGCCGAGGTTTTCGACCCGTACGCCGCTCCGCCGGAGATCACCGTGAACCGGCTCTCCGACGACCTGACCGCGATCGCGACCGACCTGGTGCACGGCCTCGCGCACTACGAGGACGGCCGGGTCGTCGAGGCGCTGTGGTGGTGGCAGTTCTCCTACGTTTCCACGTGGGGTGCCGCGGCGAGCGCCGTACTGCGGGCCATCCAGTCGCTGATCGCGCATGACCGGCTGGAGCCGGCGCACGACGCGGAGACCGAGGCGACCGACCGTGAACTGGTCGAGGTCGCCGAGGAAGCCGTCCAGCGCCGGTAGTTATCCACAGGTTGCTCCTGACCGGCCCACGCGGGGGTCCTCAGCCCATACGGTGAGGACTCGATCCCGGTCAGGAGGCCCGTGTGGAGCAGCAGGTGAAGGAACTCAGCGCGACGTTCCGTACGTCGCGCGTGCGGGCGATGATCTGGGCGCCGATCGCGACCTTCTTCGTCGTCGGCTTCTTTCCCCGCAATCTGGACTACGAGAATCCAGTCTCGGACGTGTTCTTCAATCTCGTCTGCCTGCTGTTTGTCGTCCTCGCGGTCCGCGCGTGGATCGCCGTACTGCGTCCGCGGGCCGAGCTCCGGCTCGCCTCGGAAGCGCTCACGATCAAACGCGGTCGTCGCGAACTGATCGCGCCGTGGCAAGCCGTCGGGCAGATTCGCGTCGTCTGGCACTCGAAGCGCCCATGGGTGGTCGTCTGGCTCGACGCGACCCTCACTCCCGACGAGGTGCCGGTGTCACGCCGTGAGGATGGAAGCTACTGGGTGCTCCCGGTCGGGCTCGGCCGGTCGACGCGCAAGCGCACGCAGCAACTCGAGAAATTCCGCACCGACGTCATGGGGTACGGCGGCCGTTACCTCGACCCGTTCTGAGCCGTGCACCGCGGACTCGGTTGAATGGCGCTGTGTCAGTTCTCGAAGTGGTGCGGCAGATGCCGGAAATCAGCGTCGTACGGCGGGTCAGCCGGGCGTTGGCGGTGCTCGATCTCGTGTTGAACGAGGACGACAGCACGCGGTACTACGAGTTCGACGCGCGCTGGTCCGGGACCGAGGAAGCGGCGTTGATGCGCGACGGGTCGGGAAACGAGTACTCGATCGTGTTCTCACCCGACGGTGCGTTCGCGTACGGGTTCGATCACGAGTCGCCGATGTCGCCGTACGGGAACGACATGGAGTGGTGGCCGGGGCTGCTGGACGGCGTACCGGAGGTGTTCCGCGAGGCGCGGGACGACAAGGCGTTCTGGGACCCGGCCGGTGCGCCGCGGGCGACGGTGTGTTTCTGGCGGACGACCGACGACTCGTCCTGGCGATGCGGTCCGGTCGAGAACGTCGACGCCGACGGGGCGGACCGGCTCTTCGATCTGGTGGCCGACGGGCGGCCGGAGGCGTACCTGACGTTCGCCGAGGAGTACTACGAGGTGGCGCTCGACCTGGAAGCGATCCGGCACGTGTACGCGCTGATGCCGTTGACGGAGTACGTCGTGACGTCGCTCAACCGGCAGCGGCGGTTGGACGACCTCGCGGAGGGGATCGCCGAGATCGGGTACCCGCGATCCTGAAGCGCGTTAGCGTGACGCCCGATGACTACGCATCCACAGGATCCGGCCGTGGTCGGGTCGTTCGCGATCCAGGGCCGGCTCGGCCGTGGAGCGATGGGTGCGGTCTATCTCGCGCGGTCGCCGGGCGGCCGGCTGGTCGCGGTGAAGGTGGTGCGCGATGAGCTCGCCGGTGACTCGGGGTTCCGGGCGCGGTTCGCGCGCGAGGTCGCCGCGGTACGGAAGGTCAGCGGAGCGTTCACGGCGGCGGTGATCGACGCCGATCCGGACGCGGACCGGCCGTGGCTGGCGACCGAGTACCTGCCAGGATCCACGCTGCAGAAGGCGATCGAGACCTCCGGGCCTTTGTCGCCGGACAGTGTCTGGTCGCTCGCGGCCGGGCTGGCCGAGGCGTTGATGGCGATCCACGCGAGCGGCCTGGTGCATCGCGATCTCAAGCCGTCGAACATCGTGCTCACCGACAACGGCCCGCGGGTGATCGACTTCGGGATCGCGCGGGCGCTGGAGGAGACGAGCCTGACGGCGACGGGCGTCGTGATCGGTACGCCGGGATACCTGTCGCCGGAGCAGATCACGGGGAACGCGATCGGGCCTGCGAGTGATGTGTTCGCGTTGGGAGCGGTGCTGGTGTTCGCGGCGTCCGGGCGGGGACCGTTCGCGACCGGGAACCCGGCGTCGTTGCTGCACCGAATCGTCAACGAGCAGCCGCACATCCCGCCGCTACCGGGCCCGCTGTACGACGTCGTACGCCGGTGCCTCGCCCGCGACCCCGCTCACCGCCCGACGCCGGCCGAAATCCTGCAAACCCTCAGCCCGCCGGCCCCAACCGCCCTCCTGCATCCCCCCACCCTCATCCTCCCAACCCCAACCAAGCACCTCCCACCACCACAGAGCCGACCGCAGCCGAGCGCACCGCAACTGAACCCACCGCATCTGAGTCCACCGCAGCCTCCCCAGCTACCGCGACCGCACCAGCCCCAACTGCAGCTTCCGCAGTTGCCCCAACCGCAGGTCGTCGGCGCGACCTTCACCACGAGCCGCGCGCGATCGGCTGTCTTCGCCGCCATCACCACCTTCCTGGGCCTGGCGTTCATCCCCAGCAACCCGCAACTCCAAGCCCAGCACCCGGTCCTCTCCACCCTCTCCGCCCTGGTCTCTCTCACCTTCGGGTACTTCGCGATCCGCCACTGGATCCTCGTCCTCAGACCCAAGGTCGTCCTGCGCCTGTCCCCCGAGGGATTGACCGTCACCCGCGCCTACCGCGAGGCCACCGTCCCTTGGAACGGCGTACCGCGGATCCGCGTCGGTGGTGACGTCAAACGTCCGTGGCTGATCGCCTGGCTCGAACCGCCGTACCAGAACCAACTCCCCGTCTCGCACCGCCGCCACCACGGCGCCCTGCGCCTCTACCCGATCGCCCACGGCGCCACCCACCCGCGCCGCGTCACCCAGGTCAACGAACTCCGAGCCGCCCTCAACTGGTACGCCGGCCCCCGCCACGACAACACGTACTAGCACCGTTTGAGGGGGCGGCCCCGGAGAAGGGGGGGGGGGCCGCGGGAGGGGTGTGGGGGGCGGGGGCGGGTGAGGGGGGGGGCCGGGGGGC
>NZ_JBSHBJ010000010.1:0-7202 GCF_053611945.1 Kribbella sp. NPDC054772
AAACGCTCGACTGGGACACCCCAGCCGAGCGTTTGCGTGATCTACTCACCACCTAGAACCCAAGGCGGTGTTGCGACGACCCCTTGAAACCGCCGGCAAGGCGGGGCCTTTTTCGTGCTCCTGTGTAACAGCTGTGCACTAAGTAACTCGGGCCGTTCACCCGGTCTGACCGTCGATCGACTCCCTGATCAAGTCGGCGTGGCCGTTGTGCCGTGCGTACTCCTCGATCATGTGGACCAGGATCCACCGCAAGGTGAAGGTCTCGCCGGTATGCGGGCTCGTGAGTGCCGACTCCTCGTCGAGTCCACCGCGCGTGAGCGCTTCGTCGATGACCGCGTCTGAACGGCTGACGGCCTCGTCGAAGAGCGCCCGCAGCTCCTCCGGAGTGTCGTCACGAGCCGAATCGAACTCCCAGTCGTTCTCGACGAGAGCCCAGTCGACGGTGTCAAAAGGCTGCGCGAAACCTGCGTTGCGGAACCAGTGATCGAACCACTGGGACTCAACGAGCGCGAGGTGCTTCATCAGGCCGCCCAGTGTCATGTCGGTCGGCGGGCATTGCTGCGCCAACTGTTCCTGGGTGAGGCCGGAGCACTTCCACCGGAGCGTGTCGCGTTGGTACGCCAGTGATCCACGCAAGATCGCGACCTCGCTGCCGTGCAATGGCGCTTCGGTCCGCGCATTGACGTCGAATTCCTGTGCTTCGCTCACAGGTGCGCATCGTACGGGGGAACCACCGCTCATCGGCAGAGGTTTCCGTGTTCAGGCGATGGCGTCCAGCTCGGCCAGGGTTTCGGTGTCGAGCTCGACGTCGGCGGTTCGGACGTTGTCCTCGAGGTGGGCGATGCTGCGGGTGCCGGGGATCAGTGCGGTGTGGTTGTCGTGGGCAAGAATCCAGGCGAGACAGACGGCCGCCGTACTGACTCCTAGGCGTTCGGCGATCCGCTGTACGACGGGGTGCTCGGTGGGGACTGCCAGCTGGTCGAAGGGTGGCTGGCGGAACGCTGAGCCCAGGGGGAAGAACGGCACCCAGGTGATGCCGTTCGCGGCGCAGAGTGCGAGCTGGTCCTCGCTCGAACGGTCGAGCAGGTGGTAGGCGTTCTGCACGCAGACGATCCCGGCGGGCAGCGCCTGCTTGAGCTGCTCGGTGCTGACGTTGCTCAGGCCGATCGCTCCGATCAGCCCCTCGTCGCGCAAGGCGATCACTTCGGCGAGCTGGTCATCGAGCGGGACGACCTGGTCGCCTTCCGCGACCAGGCCCGGGCCTTGGTCCGCACGGCGCAGGTTGACCACCGGCACCTGGTCGACGCCGAGCGAATCGAGGTCGAGGTGGACCTGCTTCCGCAACTCCTCCGGCCGTTGCGCCAGGGCCAGCGGGACCGGGGCGTCGACGCGTCGCGCTCCGACCTTGCTCACGATCACGAGGTCGTCGGCGTACGGGTGCAGGGCGGCGCGGAGGTGCTGGTTGACCGTGGTGTCGCCGTAAAAGGATGCAGTGTCGAGGTGGTTGATGCCGAGCTCGACCACGCGTCGCAGAACGGTGGTGGCCGCGGCCGTGTCCAGGTGTTCGAGCTGCATCGCGCCGTACCCGATCCTGCTGATCTGGTGCCGGCCGAGGGCGACGGTGCCGCCCGGGTGCTTCGGTGTCGTGGCCATGAGGACGTCCCGAGGTAGAGTAAGTGGAGGTTTCTCCGATTACCGTAGCACTAACTGGAGGTTTCTCCACTTATGAGCCAGGGAGTCCGGCCGCTCCGCGCCGATGCGGCGCGGAAGCGTGAGCAGGTGGTGACGGCCGCGGCGGGCGAGCTGGCCGATCTCGCCGAGGCCGCACGCCAGGGCGACTCGGTGCACCTGTCGCTCGACCGCGTCGCGGCGCGCGCGCAGGTCGGCGTGGCGACGCTGTACCGGCATTTCCCGACCCGTGAGGCCCTGCTCGCGGCCGTGTATCAGCAGGAACTGACCCGGCTGTGCGACGCGGCGCCCGAGCTGGCCAACGACGGACCCACGGACGAAGCGCTGCTCGCCTGGATGTTCCGGTACGCCGACTTCGTCGACTCCAAGCGCGCGATGGGGGGCAGCCTCCGGGCGATCGTCGCCTCGGGCGCCGTCACGCAGGCGGACACCCGGGCTCGGCTGACCGCGGCGATCGGACACTTCTTGGAAGCCGGCGCGGGCGTGCTGCGGAGCGACGTACCGCCTGAGGACGTGGTGGCGGCGATGGCCGGTGCCGTGATCGCCGCCGATCCGGAGCAGCAACGCGAACAGACCGAGCGGCTGCTCAGGCTACTGATCGACGGTCTCCGGCAGCGCTAGACGAAGGTCTGCGTGCCGATCACGCGGAGGAGGTCGAGCTTCTCGCGAGCGTCGGTGCCTTCGAAGGGCAGGAACGCGCGCACTCTCAGATCGGCAGCGGGCGTCAGGAGGGTCTCGCAGGTCAGGTCGAGCTCGCCGACCTCCGGGTGCAGGAACCGCTTGCGCGGCAGCCGGCGTACGGCGACCTCGTGCAGCTCCCACAGTGCGCGGAACTCCGCACTCTGCGCGACGAGTGCGTCAACCAGCTCGGTGACGTCGGGGTCACCCATCCGGCGGGAGTAGGTGCCGCGCAGGTCGGCGACGTGCGCGGCCGAGTGCGCGTCCCAGTCCTCCTCGGGGAAGATTCGCCGGATGGTCTGGTCGGTGAACCAGAGCCAGGTCAGGTTCCGGGCGAGTCCCGTGCCGGAGTACCGGCCGATAACGACGTCGGCCAGGGCGTTCTGCCAGAGGACCTCGTCGAGGTCGGTCACGATGAAGACCGGGATGTCGACGAGGCGCTCGACGAGGCCGGTCAGGCCGGGGCTGATGTGCCGACCGGCGCGCCGAAGCGGCGGTGCCAGGCCGGCCAGGTTGTACAGGTGGTCACGTTCGTCGAGGTCGCAGCGCAGGGCGCGGGCGAGGCCGGCGATGATCGGCTCGGATGGGTTCGCGCCGCGGGACTGCTCGAGGCGCGAGTAGTAGTCGGTCGACATCCCCGCAAGCTGGGCGACCTCTTCGCGGCGCAGGCCGGGCGTACGGCGGCGCGCGCCGTCCGGCAGGCCCACGTCGGCCGGGTGCAGCAGCTCCCGGCGCCGGCGGAGGAAATCGGCCAGGCCGTCACGATCGGTCACACATCCATCATGCGTGACCACCCAAGCGGCTATCCAGGGACAACCTGTCCGTGGATGAAGTGGGCCTTCTCCCCACCCGGCGGCCCGGCAACGCTGGGAGCAACCCCAAGGAGGAAGTTCATGCACTACCGCACACTCGGCCGGACCGGGATCAAGGTCAGCCCGTACGCCCTCGGCGCGATGATGTTCGGTGCCGTCGGCAACGACGATCACGCCGCCTCGACCCGGATCATCCACAAGGCCCTCGACGCCGGCATCAACTTCGTCGACACCGCGGACATGTACTCGCACGGTGAGTCCGAGGTGATCGTCGGCGAGGCGCTGAAGGGCCGCCGGGAGCACGTCGTCCTGGCGACCAAGTCGCACCTCCCGATGGGCGAGGACCCGAACCAGCGCGGCAACTCCCGGCGCTGGATCATGACCGCCGTCGAGGACTCACTGCGCCGCCTGCAGACCGACTACATCGACGTCTTCCAGATGCACCGTCCCGACCCGGACACCGATGTCGAGGAGACGCTGTCGGCGCTGACCGACCTGATCCGCAGCGGCAAGGTCCGCGCGATCGGCTCGTCGACCACCCCGGCGAGCGAGATCGTCGAGGCACAGTGGGTCGCCGACCGGCGCGGTCTGGAACGGTTCCGCACCGAGCAGCCGCCGTACTCGATTCTGAACCGTGGGATCGAGCGCGAGGTGCTGCCGATGGTTCAGAAGTACGGTCTCGGTGCGCTGGTGTGGAGCCCGCTCGCGGGTGGCCAGCTCACCGGGCGGGCGCCGTCAGACCTTCGGCGTACGGCGATGTTCCGGCACATGACCGACGCGCGGCGGCTCGAGGTCGTGGAGCAACTGGGCCCGGTGGCTGACGCGGCAGGACTGAAGCTGACGCACCTGGCGATGGCGTTCGCGATCGCGCACCCGGCGGTCACCTCGGCGATCATCGGACCGCGGACCATGGAGCATCTCGACGACGCGCTGGCCGGCGCGGACGTGGTCCTCGACGACGACGTCCTCGACCAGATCGACAAGATCGTCCCGCCCGGTACGGATGTCGGGCGCCTCGACATGGACTACAACACCCCGGCGATCCTCGACCCGTCGCTGCGTCGCCGGACGGTCGGCGACCGCGCCGCCGCGTAGCCCAGCCTGGTCCCTCGACTCCTAGGGACAGCGGGACCCTTGTCGGGCGAGTGCGGGTCACGGATGCTCGGTGATGAGACCACCTGAAGGGAATCATTGCCATGAGCAAGCTCGCACTCGTCACCGGCGCCACCTCCGGCATCGGCAAAGCCTTCGCCGAGCGGCTGGTGTCCGACGGGTACGACGTGATCGCCGTCGGCCGCAACGCCGAACGGCTCGGCCAGCTCGTCGAAGCCCATCCGGAGGTGAAGATCCGGCCGGTGTCCGCCGATCTCTCCACCCTCGCCGGGATCCAGAGCGTCGCCGACATCGCGGCCGCCGAACCCGTCGACCTGCTGATCAACAACGCCGGCGTCGCGCACTACATGCCGCTCGCCGACCTCCCCGCGGACAAGACGACTGAGTTGGTCACCGTCAAGGTCCTCGCGCCGACCCTGCTGACCCGGGCCGTGGTCGGCGGAATGCAGGAGCGCGGCAGCGGCACGATCATCAACGTCGGCGGCATGATCGCGTTCAGCGGTCCGGCCCCGAGCTCCGTGATGCCGCGCCGCGCCGTGTACGCCGGAGCGCTCGCGAACCTGCTCGCCTTCTCGCAGACCCTGAGCGCGGAACTCGAAGGCACCGGAGTCCGGGTGCAGGCGCTGCTCCCGGGAGTCGTCGCCACCGAGTTCCACACCCGCCAGGGCATGGACCTGAGCTCGATCCCGCGGATGAGCGCCGACGACGTCGTCACGGCCAGCCTGCGCGGCCTGGAGCTCGGTGAGACGGTCACGGCTCCAGGCCTCGAGGACAGCAGCCTGCTGGACACGGTGTTCGCCGCGGATCTGGCCGCGTTCGGCGGCCAGAACCCGCAGCTCGCAAGCCGCTACCGCTAGCTGTAGTTCGCCGTCACGTGGTAGACGCGGCCGCCCCACCCGTCATTGGGGAACGAGTCCGACACCCGGACGTACCCGGCTTTGTCGGCACCGAGGTACGGCGTGAGGTCGAACGTCCGCGCCGCCTTGTTGTTGCCGTCGTGCTCCTGGTTGGTCTCGGTCGCGACCGTGGTCCAGTTCTGCCCGTCGCCGCTGACCTGGACGACGAACTCGTTGTCGATCGTCAGCGTCGCCGAGGCCTTCGTGGTGTCGGACGGGAACGGGAACCGGTAGACGAAGTACGAGTGCCCGTCAGCGAACCGGTTCTGTACGCCGTTGCTCTGTGAACCGTCCGCGTCGAACAGCCACGGGGTCTCGGCCGCCGTACCGGTGTCGAAGTCGGCCGTGTGGGCGATCAGGATGTCCGAACGCGAGCTGAACGCGAGCTGCGAACCGGACGTCGCCGTCACGTTCACCGAGTGCAGACCGTCCGTCGTACCGGCCGGGGTCGTCACGTCGAGGTCCACGGACGTCTCCACCGGTACGGCGTTCCCGCGCGGCCGGAGCGTCACGTTCGAGACCGCCGGAGTCACCGTCCAGCCCGACGGGCCTGCGGCCTTCACCGCGACCTTCACCGGCTGGTCCACGGGTCCCGTCGCCTGGACCGTGACCTTGACCTTCACGTGCGTCACGCTTCCGGTCGCCGGCATGACCACCGGGAGCGCCGGATCGGTTGTCGCCGACAACGATCGCACCGGCGGCGTCGCGGGGACGGCGGCGAGCAACGCGCTCAGCGCACTGGCCTGGGTACGCCAGTCGAAGACGTTCGGGGTCGCGCCGGACCACCGCTCCCCCAGCCGGTCCGAGGCATCCCGGTCGTTGTCCCAGATCGTCGCGACCTGCTGCGCGACGAAGTTCTGGTAGTGGCTGTCGTGCGTGGTGTCGGCGAGGTCCATCCAGTACCGCATGAAGATGCCCTTGAACTGCTTGCCGTTGTCGTCACACGTGCGCCCGGGCTGATCGCAGAACTCGGTCAGCGCGCCGTCGGTGACCAGTCCACCAGAACCGATCGCCGCGTCCGCCAACCGCCGTACCGAGGTGAGCAGTTTCGGGTCGTGGGTCGCGCGCCAGAGCTCGAGGCCGGCACCGATCGCCAGGCCCTGGTTGTAGGACCAGACCGTGTCGCCGTTGCTCTCGCAGTTGTCCTTCAGACCGTCGTTCACCAGACCGGCGGAGTTGATCATCCCGCTGTTGGTGAACCAGGTCCAGCCTTCCTGCGCGCGGCCGAGCCAGCGCGTGTCCTTCGGCATCCGGTTGTGCAGCTCCGCGGTGAGCCGGATCCACAGACCGTTGGTGACGGCGTTCTTGTAGGTGCGCTCGCCGTTCCACCAGACACCGCCGCCGCACGAGCTCGGGTCCCAGTATCCCTCGACGTACTCCGCGATCTTCACCGCCATGTCGAGGTACTTCGGGTTCTTGGTCAGGTCGTAGGCCTGGACCCAGGTCAGGCCCCACCATTCGGAGTCGTCGATCGCGCGACTGGTGAAGTTTCCGAGCAGCTCGTCACCGGACAGGACCCCGGCCGGGAACTTGCCCTTGTCCTTCTCGAACGTGTTGTCCAGCTGACCCAGGTAGCGCCGGTCGCCGGTGCGCTGCATGTAGTCGCCGATGGTCTGCAGGGCGACCGCTGAGTTCCACCAGCTCGACGGGAACCAGGCCTTGTTCGGCTCGTAGGAACTCATCAGCTGGTCGGCGGCGACCCGGGCGCGGGCGACGGCGGTCGGGCCGTCGGCCGGGGTGGGCGCCGCGCCGGCCGGCGGTGCCGCGAACCCGAGGGCCAGCGTCACCGCCCCGGCCATGAGCAAACGGAAGGTACGTCGGGGCAAGACCATGGGCGGATCTCCTCGAGGGGCTTGGAAACGTTTCACCGAGCTTCCGAGGATGTATCGTGGGGGGGGGGGCCGGCACCGCGGCGAATAGGGCGCCCGCCCCGCGTAATTAACACGACAAGCGCCCCGCGCGCGCGCGCGCGCGCGCCGCGCCCCCCCCCGCGGGGGGGCCCCCCCCCCCCCCC
>NZ_JBSHBJ010000010.1:7212-37073 GCF_053611945.1 Kribbella sp. NPDC054772
TCTCACTGATTATAGTCTGATGACAGACTTTTCTTGTATAGATGTCGTCCGCACCACACTACACCTCTGCTCCCCCCCCCACGACCGTGAGTTTTCAGCCGAGAATCGCGCCGATCTCGTCGAACTGCGCCGCGGTCAACGGGCCGTGCCCGAGCGCGCCGGCGTTCTCCTCGACCTGAGCGACCGTCTTGAACCCGGGAATCGGGATGAACGCCTCACTACGCGCCCACAACCACCCGAGCGCACCCTGCGCGAGCGTCCGGCCGTCCGAGGTCAGCACGTCCCGGATCGCCTCCAGTCGCCGCAACGACTCGGCCTGGTCCCCGCTCCGGAAATTCCACCCGTGCCGTACGTCGTCCTCCGGGAGGCTGCTGTCCTGGCTGAACTTACCGGTCAGCAACCCCATGCCCAGCGGCCCGCGCACGATGCTCGCGAGACCTCGCTCCTCGCACAGCGCCAGCACGTCGGCATTTCCACCGAACACGTTGAAGTGCTGCTGGATCGCCTTGCAGTGCGGGCTTTTCGCGAACAGCGCCGCCCGCTCCGGGTCGTCGGTGCTCCAGCCGATCGACCGAACCTTGCCAGCGGCAACCAGCTCCTCGAAGACCGCGAGCACGTCGTCCGCCTTGGCCAGGTCGTAGCCGCCGAGGTGGAACTGGTACAGATCGATGCGGTCGGTCTGCAGCCGCCGCAGCGACTCGTCACAGGCCCAGCGGATGTACTCCGGGTCGCCGTTCTCCCCGGGCGCCTCGCGCGTCTCCTCGACGTACGTGTAGCCGGCCTTCGAGGCGATCACGATGTCGTCGCGGACGTCACCGAGCGCGTCCGCGATCAGCTTCTCGCTGTGCCCGCAACCGTAGACGTCTGCGGTGTCGAAGAACGTCACGCCGAGGTCGTACGCCCGGCGCAGCGCGCGCTTCGACTCGTCGTCGTCGATCACGCCCCAGCCCACCGGACTGCCTTGCCGCGCGTGCGGACCACCGATCGCCCAGCAGCCCATTCCGAGCGCACTGACCTCCGGGCCACCCTTACCAAGCGAACGCTGAGTCATCTCGACCTCCGAGGACCGACGGGAACGTTTCCAGCATCCTGCGCACCCCGCCGGCCCAGAGTCCAACACACATTCCTACTGACCCCGACAACTCCAGCTAATGAGTCCTGCTCAGACGCCGGTTCGGGCCTCGACACGACCCGTCCGGACCGCGTCGGCGAAGGTTGCGTGGTCGCTCTCGTTCAGGTCGGCGTACGTGACGGCGAAGCTGGTGATCGCCTGGTCGAACCGGTTCGACTTACCGAGGTACGCCGCGAGCGCGAACCGATCACCGGTCCGCGCGTGAGCCCGAGCCAGTGTCCAGCCGCAGAGTTGGCCGTACAGCGTCATAGCCTCGGAGTTGAGCGTGTCGATGTCGGCGGACAGCTTCCAGTCCCGCAACTGGCGTATGCAGTAGTCCTGCTCGCCATCGGCGGCGTCGGCGCGCAGCCAGCCGAGGAAGATGTCGCTCGCGGCCTGCATCAGATGCTGCCCGACCACCACACGCTCCCCCTGGTTCGCCTGCTCCGCCCCACCGATGTACGTCGACAGCGCGGACGGGCCGGCCTGTTTGGCCTGCAGGAGCAGCGCCTCGTCGGCGACCGTCGACTCCAGCAGCATGATCCACGCGCGGGTCCCGACACTGCCGACGCCGGCGACCTTGTGCGCGACATCGGTCAGGCGGAAGTGGTCGAGCAGTTGACGACGGTCCTGGCTGAGCGTGGCGCGGTACCCCTCCATCAGCTCCTGCAGCCGGGCGAGCACGACGGAGCCGTCGAAGTCGATCATGTCGCTCATCGGGATCACGATCGGTGGGTCCGAGACGATCCGCCGGTGCTCGCCGGCCATCGCGGTGAGCTTGCCGACCGCTTGCATGCTGTCCCGGGTGTACGCCTTCGCGAGCTTTCCGCGGGCGGCCTTCAGCTGCCGCTTCTGCTTGCCCGAGGACAGCGTCGCCTTGTACTGCTTGATGATCTCCTCGATGTCCAGGCGCGCGTACCAGACCGCGAGGATGGGCTGACCGGCGAAGTCCCGGACCGACTCACGATAGCTACGGACGACGGCCTCCACGACGTCCCGGATCTGCTTCGCGCTGAACCCGTTGTCGCGCCCCGCCACCACGAAGCTCGCCGCGAGCCGCTTCACGTCCCACTCGAACGGTCCGGGCAGCGTCTCGTCGAAGTCGTTGATGTCGAACACCAGCCGCCGGTCGGGCGAGGCGAAGGCGCCGAAGTTCGACAAGTGCGCGTCGCCGCACAGTTGCACGGAGAGACCGGTCGACGGCGTCTCGGCCAGGTCGGCGGCCATCACCAAGGCCGCGCCGCGGTAGAAGGTGAACGGTGAGACGAGCATTCGGCCGTGCCGGATCGGCACCAGTTCGGGCACCCGGCCCGCCGCCTGGGTGAGGAGCAGCCCGACCGGGTCGCGGCCCGCGCCCAGGTGGACCTCGGCGTGCGCGTCGAGCGGCACCTGCTTGCGCAGGGCCTTGCCGCGCGCCGCGCGTTCCTCCGCACTGAGCTGGTCCCCCATCACCTCAGCGTCGCCCAGCCGCCGCGGTTTGGCCAGCACCCCCGCCGTGACCAGCCCGCGAGATGCTCAAAGTCGACTAACTGAGTGAACTTAAGCTGATTTTCATGACCTTCCTCTGGTACATCCCGAACCAGGTCGACCCCGGGCACCGCGGGGACGACGCCGTCCAGGGACACAACAGCCTCGAGCGGCTGACCGAGCTGGCCCGGCTCACCGAGGACCACGGCTGGTCCGGCGCGCTGCTCGGCACCGGGTGGGGCCGGCCCGACACGTTCACCGTCGCGACCGCGCTGGCCGCCCGGACGACCACCTTCCAGCCACTCGCCGCGATCCGCCCCGGGTACTGGCATCCCGCGCACTTCGCGTCCGCGGCGAGCACGCTCGACCAGCTGAGCGGCGGGCGGCTGCTGATCAACATCGTCTCCGGTCAGGACAACCTCGCGGCGTACGGCGACAGCGAGGGCGACCAGCCGCAGCGCTACGCCCGGACCAAGGAGTTCCTCCAACTGGTCAGGCGGTTGTGGACCGAGGAGAACGTCACGTTCGACGGCGAGTACTTCTCGGTTGCCGGATCCACGGTCGCGACACGCCCCGTCGTACGGGAAGGGCGGCCGCATCCGCGGTTGTACTTCGGTGGCGCGTCCGAGGCCGCGCAAAGGGTGGCCGCGACGGATGCCGACGTACAGCTGTTCTGGGGTGAGCCGCTGGACGGCGTCGCGGCACGGATCGCGCGACTGAAGGAGCTCGAGGCCGAACTTGGTCGTGAGCACGCTGCTCTGGAGTTCGGACTCCGGATCACCACGCTGGTACGCGACACGACGGAGCAGGCGTGGGCCGATGCCGAGGCCAAGGTCGCCAAGATGGCCGAGGCACAGGGCAAGCGGGACCGGCGCTGGTTCAAGGCTGTCGGCCAGCAGCGGCTGCTCGACCTGGCCGACCGCGGCGAGGTCCTCGACGACAACCTCTACACCGCACCCGGCAAGTACGGCGGTGGCGGCGCCGGCACCACCTGGCTGGTCGGCTCCCCCGAGGACGTCGCCAAATCGCTGAGCAAGTACCGCGATCTCGGCATCACGCACTTCGTCCTCTCCGACACTCCGTACCGCGAGGAAACGGTGCGGATCGGTGATCAACTCCTCCCGCTGCTCTCCTGAGCTGCTTGGATGAGGGCCATCGCTTGACGCTCGCCTGCCCGAAAGTGTTCGGTTGGTTACCGAGCGCCAACCCTGGGTATGTGCGCTGTGAGGCATGTGAGGAGCGCTGATGGTCGAATATCTGCCCCGGTCCGCCTGGAACGCACGACCGCCGAACGCCGGGCCGGGCAACCTGACCGTGTCCCGCGTCGAGGGCGCGGTCATCCACTGGCCGGGCACCGGCTCGACGAAGGTCATCCACACCAAGGCGGCGGTCGCGTCCGCGTTGCGTGGCTGGCAGGACTACCACATGGACAGCCGCGGCTGGTCGGACATCGCCTACCAGATCGCGGTCGATCAAGAAGGCCGGGCCTGGACCCTGCGCGGCCTACGGACCCAGTCCGGCGCCAACGGCGACAACGACGTGAACGAGCGGTACGGCGCCATTCTGCTGGTCCTCGTCACCGGTGAGCAGCCGTCCGCCGCGATGAAGGCGACCACCCGCGGGGTGATCGCCGACTTCCGCAAGCTCTACCCGCGCGGTACGGCGATCCGGCCGCACTCCGCGGTCCGCCCGGAGCCGACCGACTGCCCCGGCGACCCCGCCCGCGCCGCGATCGCCCGCGGCGAATTCACACCCGGCCACTCGGAGGACGACGACATGACCCCTGCCCAGATGCAGGAACTGAAGAACTTCATCGAGGCCCGTTCGCAGGCCTACGCGCTCTGGGTGCACAAGCAGCTGCGCCGCGACCTGACGGCGGTGGCCAAGGCGTACGCGCTCGACATCAAGAACTAC
Organism: Kribbella sp. NPDC054772; assembly: GCF_053611945.1. Taxonomy (NCBI): domain Bacteria; kingdom Bacillati; phylum Actinomycetota; class Actinomycetes; order Propionibacteriales; family Kribbellaceae; genus Kribbella; species Kribbella sp. NPDC054772. The sequence continues at coordinate 11,705 of NZ_JBSHBJ010000010.1, forward strand.
GAACGCCAGACCGACGCCGCCGACGCCGCCCGCGCGGCCGCCGCGGTCTGGGCCACCGCACCGAAGAACCTGGCCGCCGACGCGCCGGCCCAGCAGGAGCCGCAGGTCCCGGACCCCAACATCGACCCGGCGCTCGAGGACCACGCCCTCGACCCGTTCCCGCCGGTCGAGGAACCCAAGGCAGCAGAACCAGCACAGTAGGACAAAGCCCAGGCCCCACCGGCTTATGTCGGTGGGGCCTGGTTTCCTGTCCGGGTGGATCTCAAGCACCTGCAGGACCGGCTCGAGCAGATCTCCGCCGGGTACGGCGCACACCTCGGCTTCGAGCGCGACCCCGACTGGTTCCTACTGAAACTCCAGGAGGAGGTCGGCGAGCTCACCCAGGCCTACCTCCAGCAGACCGGCCGAGCTCGGACGAAGGGTGCGACCACCGAGCAGATCCGCGACACGTTCCACCAGGAGTTCGCCGACGTACTGTGCCAGCTGCTCCTGTTCGCGAAGCAGCACGATGTCGATCTCCCGGCCGAGATCGAGCGGAAGTGGCTGGTCTACGAGTCCTGACGCGGCGGGCGGGCGTTCAGCAAGAGTCCGGCGGTCAGCGCGAGCGTGACCACCGCGTCGGCTGCCATGCTGACCCAGACCGGGCCCAGGAAGATCGTGTCTACCGCGATCACCACGGCGTACCCGATCGGCCAGCTCAGGGTGCCGAGCAGCTTCCAGATCGTGGTCCAGCGGTTCGACGTCCAGAGCAGCCCGAGGCCGACTCCCCAGGCGACCAGTGCCAGGATCGTGTTGAGCTCCAGCAGGTACGGCCCGAACATCGCCAGCCCGACCGCGACGAAGTCCTGCGGGCGCATCCGCGGCGGGACCACGACCTGCACCAGACCGTCGGTGGCGGCGGCAACGATCTCGCTCGGCCGGCCGAGCCGCTGCAGCACGTCGCGGATCTCGTCCTCGGACGTCGCTCCGCCCGCGCGCGCCTCGGCGATGTGCGCCTTCATGTCGGCGAGCAGCTCGTCCCGGCGACCGGCCGGCAGCACCTCGGCCTCGGTGGCCAGCTCCTTCAGGTACGCATCGACCAGGCGGTCGCTGTCCAGTTCCATGTTCATCCCCGTCTCCCACTCTGCAAGATCTTGTCGACCGACGCACAGAACCGTTGCCAGTCCGCGGTGAACTCGGTCAGGGCTCGGCTGCCCTCGGGTGTCGAGGTGTAGTAGCGCCGCGGTGGCCCGGACTCGGACTCCTGCCAGCTCGTCTCCACCAGACCCTCGCGCCGCAACCGCGCGAGGAGTGGGTAGATCGTGCCTTCCGTGGTGACCAGTCCGTCGATCTCACCCAGCGCCTTGACCAACTCGAAACCGTAACGAGCCTCTCCCTGCAACAGCGCCAGGACGCAGAACTCCAGCGTCCCGCGGCGCAGCTGCGTGAAGACCTTCTCGGCTACCATGCGACACAAGGTACCTGTTCGCGCCAAGATCCGGCAAGAACGCCTGCCGCGTCAGCCAGTCGAGACGGTCAGTCGGTCTTGGGACGCACCGCGAACATGACGGTGACCACGAACGACGGGATCACCACAACCCACAGGCTGGGGAGGTTGAAGAGCACCGGGGCGAGGCAGACCACCAGGAGATCGAAACCGCGGGCCGGTTGCGAGAACAGGCCGGGTGGGATCGCGCCCATCGGCGAGGTGACCAGCGGACCGGCGTACGACGGGGGTCGGGCGGACGCCTGCCGGACAGTGCCGGTGATGATGCCGGCGGCAACCGCGAAACAGGACGAAGCGCTGCCGATCGCGGGGTAGGCGAGCGCCGTCCAGACGATCGCGAACAGACCTGGGACCACACCCATCAGCACCCGCAGCTCGCGCAGGTCCATCCCGAGCGCGCGGACGAGACCGGTCGAACGGCAGGCGGTGCGCAGCCCATCGAGCAACGGCCGGACGGCGACGAAGCCGGCGATCCCGGCGGCGACCGGAACCAGTACGCGGAAGCCCGCCCCGTGGACGGCGTACGGGACGACGAGCAGTGCCGCGCCGATCACCAGACGGCGCGGCCAGCGGAGGATCCGGAGGAACTCACGGTTCACGATCGCGGCACCCTGCGCGCCCCGACCACGACGGGACCGCACCCGGCCCTGCATCCGCCAGTGCCGTCCGGAGATGACGTCGCCGAGCATGCTGATGTCCAGACTGCTCGCCGCGCCCGCGAGCCCGGCCAGCAATTCGCCGCCCGCGATCACACTCGCCCGCCCGAGCTTGTCGAGCGACCGCGAGGTCACCATCGTCAGCGCGACCGCGAGCAGCAGAACCACCGCACACACCACGAGCAGATACGTCTGGCCCGACGTCAACGCGCTCCCGTTCCGCACCTCGGCAACGGCCAGGTCGAGAGTTCCTGCTCGTGCGCCCTTCAGCGGGTCAGGCCTCACAGCGAGTGCCACCGCAGGCACCACGGCCGCGAGGAGGAAGAGGTCCGCGATCCGCAGGGTCCACTTCGAGCGCCGAGCACTCTGCTGCACCCAGACCGTCGCCATCGCCGTACACACCAACAGTGCGCTGATCAGCACCGCAGCCTCGAGGACCCCGATCACCGGCGCCCCGAGCAACGCCCAGATCACCGCCGCGACGACCAGGCCGACAGCACCCACAGCGGCCGTCACGAGCCGGTACGCCGGTCGCAACAAGGCCGCCCGATTGATCGGAGTGGCCAGCAACCAGAACCCGCTGGCCCGCGTCGCCGACACCGGCCCGATCGCGAGCAGCATCCGCACTGTGATTGCCACCAGCAACGGAATGATGATCAACGGCAGCCACGTCGTCAGCTGACCGCAGCGCCACGACGAGCACCCCGCGGCGTCCGAGTTCAGCTGCCGTACGACGTTCCCGCCGGTCGCCCCCGCCATCGCGACGGTGAACAGGACGAGGTACACATCCTCGAAGATCTCCCAGAACGACCGGTCCGCGTGCCGCCGCCGCGTCGTGCGCATCCACTGCCGCATCGACCGCGACGACGGGATCGTCCCGAAGTCCGCCGGGTCGAACTCGACCGGTCCGTCCGCGGTGCTCATGGCAGCGGGGTGAGCGTGACGATCGAGTCGGCGACCGTCTCGACGAGGGCCGGGTCGTGGCTCGCGAACAGGATCGACGTACCGGACTTCTTCTCGGCAACCAGCCGCTCGGACAGCCACTGGACGCCGCCGACGTCCAGCCGGGCCTCGGGCTCGTCGAGCACCATCAGCGTCCGCGGCCGGACCAGCGCCGTCGCGAGCGCGAGCCGGCGGCGCTGACCGGAGGACAGCGAACCGGGCAGCTGATCGGCGGCCGGAAGCAGGCCGATCTCGTCGAGCGTGGTGTCGACGAGATCCTCGGGCGTCGGGTTGCCGTGCGCGCGGGCGAGCAGATCCAGGTGCTCGGCCGCGGTCAGGTCCGGGAAGAAGTCCAGGTCGTCGAGCAGGGAGGCGACGTCGCGGCGGACCGCCTCGGCGCGTTCGTCGATCGGCCGGCCGTCGAGCATGATCTTGCCCGCGGCCGGAGCGGCCGCGCCGACGATGCACTTCAGCACGGTCGTCTTGCCGGCGCCGTTCGGGCCGACCAGCGCGATCGCCTGACCGGCGGCCAAGGTGAACGTGAGGCCCTCGATCACCGGCCGGTCGCCGTACTTGTGCTGCAGGTCCGTCACGGCCAGCCGTGGCGCCGCCTTCTTGCTCATTTCTCCTGGCTCATTTCTGCCGGCCCGTCTCGGCCTGCTTATTTCTGCTGGCTCACTTCTTGCGGACCAGCGTCAGTCCGTCGCCGATGCCGAGCATGATCACGTCCACGCGGTCGTCGGCGGCGATGTGCGCGTTGAACTCCTTGCGGTCGGCCGGACCGTCGGCGTCCACCACGCGGCCACCGGCCAGCGTGTTGTCGAACAGCAGCAGGCCGTTCGGCCGGATCAGCGGCAGCACCGTCTCGAAGTACTGGATGTACCAGTCCTTGTCGGCGTCGACGAAGGCCAGGTCGAACTCACCGTCGAGCTTGGTGGCCGACTCGTGCGCGTCGCCGATCCGCAGGTCGATCTTGCCCGCGACGCCGGCCCGCTCCCAGTACTTGCGCCCGATCGAGGTCCACTCGTCGCTGACGTCCAGGCAGATCAGCTCGCCGTCGTCCGGCAGACCGCGCGAGATCGCCAGCGCGGAGAAGCCGGTGAAGGTGCCGATCTCGACCGCCCGGCGGGCGCCGATCAGCCGGGTCAGCGTGGTCAGCAGACCGGCCTGGTCGGCGGTCGTGAGCATGCCGGCCGGGTTGCCGAGCGTCTCGGTCTCCGCCCGCAGTTCGGTCGCGATCTCGTCCAGCGGCATGCCGTGGGCGACCATGTAATCGTGCAGTTCCTCGGTCACCGGTACCTGATGGCCCATGAATTCCCGCCCTCCGTGTATTAGATCGGTCGCCTGTAGTCTCTATGGGTTGTCCAAACCGATGTACACCACCCCCGAGGAGCACTCCGTATGCGCATCGCCGTCGCCGGATCGATCGCGACCGACATCCTGATGACGTTCCCGGGCCGGTTCAAGGACCAGTTCCTCGAGGAGCAGCTGCACAAGGTCTCCCTGTCGTTCCTGGTCGACGAACTGGTGGTGCATCGCGGCGGCGTCGGCGCGAACATCTGCTACGGGATGGCGCAGCTCGGCTTCCCGTCGCTGCTCGTCGGCTCGGTCGGCGCCGACTTCGCCGAGTACGGCGCGGCGCTGACGGCGGCCGGCGTGGACATCTCGCACGTCCGTGTCTGCGAGAACGTACACACCGCCCGGTTCACCTGTACGACGGACCTCGACGCGAACCAGATCGCCTCGTTCTACACCGGCGCGATGGCCGAGGCCCGCGAGCTCGACCTGGGAGCGATCCACCAGGCCGCCGGCGGCGTCGACCTGGTGCTGATCGGCGCCGACGACCCGGACGCGATGATCAAGCACACCGAGCTGGCGCGGCAGCACGGGATCGCGGTCGCCGCGGACCCGTCACAGCAGCTGGCCCGGATGGAGGGTACGGACATCCGGCGGCTCATCGACGGGGCGGCGTACCTGTTCAGCAACGAGTACGAGGCCGGCCTGCTGGTGCAGAAGACCGGCTGGAGCCATGAGGAGATCCTGCAGCGGGTCGACGTCCGGATCACCACGCACGGCGGCGACGGGGTCGTGATCGAGGACTCCAACGGGATCCTCGCGAAGGTCCCGGCGGTGCCCGCGCCGAACCTGGTCGACCCAACCGGCGGCGGCGACGCGTTCCGCGCCGGCTACCTGACCGGGCGCGCCGCCGGCCTCGACCACGAGCCGGCCGCGCACCTCGGCTGCACGCTGGCGACCACGGTCCTGGAGAAAGTCGGCACCCAGGAGTACACCCTCGACCACGCGTCGTTCATGGACCGCCTCACCACCGCGTACGGCGCCGACGCCGCCACCACCGCGAAGCGCGCCCTGAGCTAGGACAGCCGCGCCAGCGCGCCGGTCTGCGCGAGGAGGGCGAACCGGTCCGGACAGCCCCAGTGCTCGACGATCCGGCCGTCGACAACACGCGCCATCTCGAACAGCGCGATGTCGACGGGCGCGTTGCTGGGCGGACCGAAGAACGAGCCGGTCGCGGTACCGCGCACCCGGCCGCGCGCCGGCTCTTCGCCGCGCAGGGGTACGGCGCCACGAGTATCGACGCGATCGCCAAGGAGGCCGGCGTCGCGACCCGGACCGTGTACTCGGCCTTCGGCACCAAGCGGGAGATCCTGTCGCTGATCTGCGACCTCTGGCTGCAGGAGGCCGGAGCGGTCGAGCGCGCCGAGCAGGTGCTCGCGATCGAGGACCCGGTCGAGCGCCTCGGTGGCGCTGCCGGCTGGCTGACCACCCTGTACGCCGCCGGATTCGACGTCGTCCTGATCTTCGAGGCGGCGACCGACGAGAGCCCCGAGACCAAGGCGCTGCTGCGCTCGAAGCTTGCCGGCCGCAACCAGGTGATGGACGCGATGATCGCGTCGCTCGAGGACGCCCTACGGATCCCGCTGCAGCAGGCACAGGCCGTGTACCGCGCGGTCGCGGCGCCGGGCGTGTACCAGGAGCTGGTCGACGAGTCGGGCTGGAGTCCGGAGGAGTTCGAGGCCTTCGTCGCCGACGTGCTCCACCGTCAGCTGCTCTGAGAGCGGGCCCACAATCCGCGGACGTGGCCGATGTGGCGGCGCATCAACTGCTCGGCGCCGTCCGCGTCGCCGGCCTCCACGAGGTCGAGCAACTCGTGGTGTTCGGCCGCTGACGGGACGAGGCGACCGCTCTCCAGGAGCGGCGTGAGCCCCAGCAATCGGGTTTGCGAGCGCAGATCCGACACGACGTCGACGAGCTTCTGGTTCCCGGAGTACGCCAGCAGCGTGACGTGGAAGACCCGGTCCGCCTCGATGTACGCGATCAGGTCGCCGGCCTCCGCCGCGACGACGATGTCCTCGGCCAGCCGCCGCAACCGCGGGTAGTCCTCCGCGGGGATCGCGGGTACGACGTCGCGGATCGTCGGCGGCTCGATGAGTTGCCGGACCGCCGCCACGTTGTCGAGATCCGCGTCGGACACCTCGGTGACCCGGAACCCCTTGTTGCGCAGCGAGATCACCAGGCCCTCGCGAACCAGGTCCAGCATCGCCTCGCGGACCGGCGTCGCGGAGACCCCGAACCGCGCTCCGAGCGTCGGCGCCGAGTACACCTCTCCCGGCGTCAGCTCACCCGAGATCACCGCTGCCCGCAGCGCGTTGGCGACGCTGTCGCGCAGGTTCTCCCGCTGCGCGAGGCGCCGTACGCTCGGCAGCGGACCGATCGAATCGGCAGCCATGATTCACCTCCCTGGGTCGCCGCCTATTGTGAAACACCGGACCTCACGGATTCGGGATGCCACCCCCGACGGAGGCGACCAGCTCGGTGAGTCGCTCGAACACCCGGTCCGCGCCGATGCCGTCGTGCTCGTACTCGTTCGTCACCCAGGCCTGCACGTTCCCGACCCGCCCGGCGGTGTCGAGCTGCAGCCCGGAGTCGACGTACATGTCGTCGAAGTAGACAGCGGCAGCCACCGGTACGTCGTTCGCCGCGAGCCGCTCGAGGTCGTACAGCCCGGGCCACGACGGCCGCAGCGCGAGCAGCTCGACCGCCCCCTGGAACGGCCGCAGGCCGCGGATCTCATCGAACATCCAGGGGTACATCATCTCGCCGGTGAACAGCAGCGGTCGTGCGTCCTCGGCGAACTCGGGACGCCGCGCCCGCTCCGCCTCGGCTGCCCAGGCAGTCGCACCGTCGCCGGAGCCGTAGATGCTCTCCTGGAGCGCCGCGAAGAGCGGGTTCCCGAGGTAGGAGGACGAGGCGAGAACCTGACCCAGGAAGGTGTCCGACAGTTCGTCCCCATCGAATGCTTCGTCGAGCAGCCAGTGGATGCGCTCGTACCCGGGCTTCATCCCGAAGTCGATGCCCAGCGACTGGAGCCGCCGGACCGTCAGCCGGTCACCGTCCGGCAGCCGTACGTCGTCGCTCGCGAGCCGGTCCGCGATCCTGCCGACCTGCTCCACGTTGTGCGGGTACCGCCGGTAGAACTCGCGGTTCTTCGCCGCGACCCGCGGATAGGTACGGCGATACACCTCGGCCGCCGACGGGTCGATCGATGCGAGCCCGCCTGTCACGTAGCAGGCCGACAGTCCCTCGGGTGCCTTCGACAGGTAGGTGAGCGTCAGGAATCCGCCATAGCTCTGCCCGAGGGTCGACCAGCGTTTGCCGCCGAACACGGTCTTCCGCAGGTGCTCGGCGTCCGCGACGATCGAGTCCGCCCGGAAGCACGCCAGGTAGTCGGCGCCTTCCTGCGCGGACATCGACGCCATGAGCCGGCCGCTGACCGGCGTACTCCGTCCGGTCCCGCGCTGGTCCATCAACACGACCCGGTACTTCTTCAGCGCCTGCCCGACCCACCCCGACGGACCCGTCGGACGCGGGCCCTTCCCGCCCGGGCCGCCCTGGAGGAACACCAGGCACGGCAGGTCCTCGTCCTTGCGCGTCGGGTCGACGAGTTCGCGCGCGAAGACGCTCACCGTTCCTGTTGAAGCACTCCAGTCGAGTGGGACTTCAACTGTGTGCTCCCGGACGTGCATTCCAGGGATCGTGTACTCAACCATCGCGTCTCCTCCGTCTGGCGTCCCACTCCGGGTTGATCCGCGGTACGGCGGCCAGCAGCGTCTTCGTGTACTCGTCCCGAGGCTCGCCGAACACCTGGTCCCGCGACCCCAGCTCCACGATTCTGCCTCGGTTCATCACCGCCACCCGCTGCGAGATCTGCCGGACGACGGCCAGGTCGTGCGCGATGAAGATGTAGCTGAACCCACTCTCCCGCTGCAGCCGCATCAGCAGCTCCAGCACCTGCGCCTGGATCGACACGTCCAGCGCCGACACCGCCTCGTCGCAGATCACCAGCTTCGGGTTCACCGCGAGCGCCCGGGCGATGCCGATCCGTTGCGCCTGCCCGCCGGAGAACTGCGCCGGGTACCGCTGGCAGTGGTCCGGGTCCAGCCCGACCCGCTCCATCAGCTCCTGCGTGAACGCCCGCCGCCCGCCCTTCGGCGTGATGCCCTGATAGGTCAGCGGCGCGGTGATGATCCGCTCCACCGTGTACCGCGGGTTCAGCGACGAGAACGGGTCCTGGAACACCACCTGCACGTTGTTGCGGAACGTCGCCAGGTCCTTGCCCCGGGCCCGCGTCACGTCCTGTCCGTCGAACACGACCGTACCGCCGGTCGGCTCGAGCAACCGGGCCGCGATCCGGGCCGTGGTCGACTTCCCACTGCCGGACTCCCCCACGATGGCCAGGGTCTCGCCGAGCTCGACGTCGAAGCTGACGTCGTCGACGGCGGTGAACGTAGACTTCCGCGCCATCGCCCCTTCGCCTCGCGTGACGAACTCCTTCGTCACGCCCTTCACCTCGAGCAGTGTCATAGCGCTACCTCGTCGTCGATCCGCGGTACGGCGTCCAGCAGCATCCGGGTGTACTCGTGCTGCGGATCCGAGAACACCGCTTCCGCCGTCCCGTACTCGACCGGGTCACCCGACCGCATCACCAGTACTCGCTGCGCGATCGAACTGATCACGGCCAGGTCGTGGGTGATGAACACCATCCCGGTACCCGTCGAGGCCTGCAGGTCGTGCAGGAGTTCCAGGATCTGCGCCTGCACGGTGACGTCGAGCGCGGTCGTCGGCTCGTCCGCGATCAGCAGCGAGGGCGAACAGCACAACGCCATCGCGATCATCACGCGTTGCCGCTGGCCACCGGAGAACTGGTGCGGATAGTGGTCGACGCGCCGTTCCGGGTCGGGAATCCGGACCCGTTCCAGCGCCTCGATCGCCACCTGTCGAGCGGCCCGTTTGGAGCCGCCGCAGTGCGTCCGGTACATCTCCTCGATCTGCAGGCCCACGGTGTAGTAGGGGTTCAGCGACGACAGCGGGTCCTGGAACACCATCGAGATCGCGTTGCCCCGCACGGATCTGAACTCCCGCTCCGACCGGCCGAGCAACTCGGCGCCGTCCAGCTTCACGCTGCCGGACGTCCGCGCCCCGCGGGGCAACAGGCCGAGGACGGCGAGCGCCGTCATCGACTTGCCCGATCCGGACTCGCCGACGATACCCAGCGTCTCGTCCCGGCCGACCGTGAACGACACGTTCTTCACCACGTCCACCGGACCGCGACTGGTCGGCAACGTGACCGTCAGATCGTCGACAACGAACAACTCGTCGCTCATGACGTCACCACCCGGACCCGCGGATCCAGCGCCGTGTACAACAGGTCGACCACAACGTTGCCGATGACAACGAAGAACGCGGCGAGCAGCGTCACCGCCATGATCACCGGCTGGTCGTTCTTGGCGATCGAGTCGGCCGCCATCTTGCCGATCCCGTTCAGCCCGAAGACGGTCTCGGTGATCAGCGCGCCGCCGAGCAGGCCGGCGAAGTCCATCCCGAAGATCGTGGTGATCGGGGTCAGGGCGGGCCGGAGTGCGTGCCGGCGCATGATCAGCGAGCTGTTGAGTCCCTTGGCCCGGGCGGTGCGGAAGTAGTTCTCGGACAAGGTGTCGATCACGTTGCTCCGGGTCAACCGTGCGTACAGACAGGCGTAGCCGACGGCGAGCACGACCCACGGCATCAGGTACGACTCGAACCAGACGACCGGATCGTCGGCGAACGACACCGCCGACGGGAACGGCAGGATCTGCAGCTTCACGACCAGGACGTACTGCAGCACCAGCGCGAGCACGTAGTTCGGCACGCTGACGCCGCCGAGCGCGAGCCCCATCGCGGTGCGGTCCCACCACGTCCCCTGCTTCACCGCGCTGACCAGACCACCGATCACACCGGCGAGCAGCCAGAGTACGGCGGCGCCGACCGCGACCGTGATGCTGACGGGAAGCCGTGCGGTGATCATGCTCCACACCGACTCGTTGGTCTGGAAGCTGTACCCGAGACACGGTGCCGGACAGTGCACCGAGCCGTACTCGCGGCCCGCGAAGATCCCGCGCAGGAACTCCCAGAACTGGGTCAGGATCGGCTGGTTCAGCCCGAGCACGTCCCGGATCGAGTTGATCCGCTCCGGCGTACAGGTCTTCCCGCAGATCATCACGGCCGGATCCGGCGACAGCTTGAAGAAGATCAGATACGTGAACAGACAAACGGCCAGCAGGATCAGTACGACGCCACCGAGCCGACCGAGGATGTAGCGCGTCATGCGGCTGCCTCCCCCTGGTCGATGAGGGTGCGGATCTTGTCGCCGAGGACGGTCAGCGAGAGGACGGTGAGGAACAGGAAGAGACCGGGGATCGCGAAGAACATCGGGTCGACCGAGTACCAGCTCACCGAGCTCGCGATCATCTGGCCCCAGGACGCGGTCGGCGGCGAGACGCCGACGCCGAGGAACGACAGGCCGGCCTCGGTGCCGATGTAGCCGGGGATCGCGAGCGTCGTCATCACCACGATCGAGCCGCGCAGGTTCGGCAGGATCTCCCGGAACACCACCTGGGAGTCCTTCGCGCCGGACGCCCGCGCCGCCTCGACGAACTCGCGGTTGGCCAGCGTCATCGTCTGGCCGCGGATCACCCGGGCCAGGTACGGCCAGCCGAACGCGCTGATCACCACGACCAGCAGCACCGGCCGGTTCCCGGACGGCAGCGACGACAGGATCGCGATCATGAAGATCAGCGCCGGGAACGCCATCAGGAAGTCCATCACCCGGGAGATCACCTGGTCCACCCAGCCGCGGTAGAACCCGGCGAGCATGCCGAGCACGACGCCGAGGATCCCGGTCAGCAGCGTGGCCGACAGCGAGATCGTGATCGACACGCGCGCGCCGTACGCGATCCGGGCGAACAGGTCGCGGCCGTTCTGCGGCTCGACACCGAACCAGTGCGAGCCGCTGATCCCGCCGAGCGGACCGCGCGGCAGGCCGCCGAGGTCGGAGTTGATCGCGGCCGAGTCGAACGCATACGGCCCCCAGCCGCTGAGCTTGGTGATCAGCGGCGCCGCGATCGCCATCAGGACCACGAGCGCGAGGAACACCAGGCAGGCCAGCGCGCCCTTGTCCCGGGTGACTTTGGTGAGCACCCGCTTGCCCGAGGCGGGCGGTGCCGGCGGCACCGCCTCCTCGAGTTCGGCAAGGGTCGGGGCGGTTGTCACTTTCCGGCGTCCTTGAGGCCGACCGACACCAGGTCGATGCCACCGGAGAACCCGTCGTGCAGGTAGGCGCCGCCGATGTTGGTGCCGACCAGCATCAGCACCTTTTCGTAGAGCAGCGGGACGACCGGCGCGAGCTCCATGATCTGCTTGTCGAGGTCGCCGTACGCCTTGTTCGCCGCGGTGACGTCGGTGAGCTTGGAGATCTCGTCGATCTTCGCGTTCACGCCCGGGTCGTTCAGCTGCGACAGGTTGGTGTTGCCCTTCGGGGTGATGTTGCGGCCGTCGAACAGCGGCGGCAGGAAGGTCGCGCCGGACGGCCAGTCCGGGCACCAGCCGGTGATCGCCGCGTCGTGCTGCTGCGACGTGGTCCCGATGACCTCGTAGTACGTCGCGGTGTCGATGGTGTTGATCTTCACGGTGACCTTCAGCGGCTCGAGCGCCTGCTGGATCGCGACCGCCATCGCCTGCATCTTCGGCTGCGCGCGGGTGTCGAGCGTCATCGTGAACCCGTCCGCGAAGCCGGCCTCGGTGAGCAGTTTGCGGGCGCCCTCGACGTCACCCTTGTCGTCCGGGCTCGGGTACGGGTCGTAGTCCACCCGGCCGGTGATCGTCGGCGGCTGGATGCTGGTGCCGATCTCGGCGAGCGCCGAACCGCCGTCCGCGTCGCGGACCGTCTGCTTGTTGATCGCGAGGTTGATCGCCTGCCGGACCTTCACGTTGTCCAGCGGCTTCTTCGTGACGTTCAGGCCCATGTACGTCGTACAGCCGTTGATGCCCGTCATCGTGCGCTGCTTGAGCTGCGGGGTCTGCATCCGGGCCACCGTCGCGGCCTGGACGGTCCCGGCGATCGCGTCGGCGTCGGTCCCCTGGCCGGCGATCATCCGCTCGTCGATCGTCGCCGGGTCGAGTCCGAACGTCCACTGGAACGCGTCCGGGTTCGCCGTCCGCACGTCGTCGGTCTTCTTGTCCCACTTGTCGTTGCGGACCAGCTTCAGCGACGCGCCCGGCTTGTAGTCGGCGAGCTTGTACGGGCCGGACGAGATCGGCTTGCTGTCCAGCTGGTTGCCGGCGCCCTGGCCCTTCGGCACCGGGGTGAAGGTGTTCTGCGCGACCACGCTGCCGAAGTCCGCGAACGGCTTCTTCAGGTGGAACACGATCGTCTTCGCGTCCGGCGTCTCGATCGTCGACAGATCGCCCGACTTGTACGGGCCCTGGTACGACGCGGGCGCCTCGATCAACTGCTTCGCGTACGGCGAGCCGATGCCGATCTCCGGATCCCAGGCCCGCGAGACGCCCCACTTCACGTCCGCGCTGGTGATCGGCGCACCGGTCTCGAAGAACAGGCCGTCCTTCAGCGTGAACGTCCAGGTCTTGCCACCGTCGGACGGCTTACCGGTGTCGGTCGCCAGGTCCGGGACGATCTTGGTGCCGTCGCCCCCGGGCGCCGCGCCCTGGGTGGTCAGCGTGCGATAGACCAACCGGTAGAAGTTGTTCACGCCGCCGTCGAACCCGCGCGCCGGGTCGAGGTGCGAGAACGCCGCGTTCGCGAGCACCTGGAGGGTTCCGCCCTGCGCGGCCTTCGCCCCTGGACCGGCCGACTCACTCTTCGTTCCGGTGGCATTGCCGCCGCACGCACTGAGCGCGAGCGCGGCCGACGCCACGAGCCCCACCAGCATGGAAGTTCTCTTCATCAGTTGTCTCTTTCGGTTCGCAGCCACACACGCATGGCCAGGGCCTGACGGTTTCCCCAGAGGAAGTACGGCGTGAGCGTCACGGGCACTTCGTGTTCGGCGGAGTCCTGGGGTGTATCGGTGATCACTGGATAGAGCTCGGGAGACGCCTCGGCTGCGACACCGCCGGTCAGCTCCAGTACGACGTGGTCGTCCTGCTGTCGTGCTGTCGCCCGCGCAACGGTGGCGGGCTTCAGCAGCAGGTCGTCCACGGGGGCGTCGACGTCTTGTTGCTCGACGCAATAAACAAGCGGGCCGCGGGCAACGGCGATCGCGCCGCGAGTGGCATCGAGGTACGGATGCGAACCGTGCGCTCTCGGTGTCATCGGCAACGTCAGCTTCAGGACGTCGCCCGCCGCGAACGCCCGCCGGACCTCGGTCCACCCGGCGCTGACGGGCCGACCATCGAGGTCGGCTCCTGTTGACCAGCCAGGTATGCGCAGGGCGATCCCGCGTTCGTCGGCCGGTGCTTCCTCGACGGTGAGCGTGACCTCTCCGTTCCACGGGTAGTTCGTGGCGACCGTGACGGTGAGATCCCCGGCGGTGATGCGGGCGTCGGCGTAGACCCCGACGTACAAGGTGTTGTCGTGCTCGAGAGCGACGTGGTCCTGGAGTTCGGACATCCAGCGGATGATGTTCGGCGGGCAGCACGGGCAGCCGAACCACGCGCGCCGGAGCAGCTCACCACCGTCCTCGGCGCCGGAACGCTGCTCGTGGTCCGGCCGGCGCTGCAGCGGGTTGTCGTAGAAGAACGCCGTACCGTCGGCCGAAAGCCCTACCGCGTAAGCGTTGTAGAGCACGGTCTCGTAGACATCGAGGTACGACGCCTTGCCGGTCGCGCGGAACATCCGCCAGGCCCACTGCATCGTCGCGATCGCCGCGCACGTCTCGGCGTACGCGCGCTCGGACGGCAGCTCGTAGCGGTCGCCGATCGCCTCGTCGGAGTGCCGGCTGCCGAGTCCACCGGTGAGGTACAGCTTGGTGGCGACCATGTCGTCCCACAGCCGCTCGAGCGCTGCGAGCAACGTCGGATCGCCCGTCTCCAGGTGGACGTCCGTCGCACCGGCCGCGAGATACGCCATCCGTACGGCGTGCCCGGTGACCGACGGCAGCTCGCGGAACGGCACGTGGTCCTGGAAGTACTCCCCCGGGAAGATCGTGTGCTTGAGCTTCCCGCGGCCGCGGCGATCGACGAACAGCCGGGCCTGGGTGAGGTAGTCCGCGTCGCCGGTTTCACGATAAAGCTCGACAAGCGCCATCTCGACCTCGGGGTGACCGTCGACGACTTCCTCACCTTGCTCGCCGTACTTCGCGACCACCAGGTCGGCGAATTTGCGCGCGGTGATCAGTAGTCGGTCGTCACCGAGCTGACGCGCGGCAGCGACGGCTGCCTGGATCAGGTGGCCGAGGTTGTACAGCTCGTGGCCCCAGCCGAGGTCCGACCAAGGTTGCTTGGGCTGGTCCGGGTCTTGGAAGTACGAGTTCAGGTAGCCGTCGTCGGCCTGCGCCTGGGCGAGCAGCTCGACGACCTCGTCGTAGAACTCCCGCGCCCCGGCCGGCGCGTCGTCGCGGCCGATCTCGTAGGCGAGTCCCTCGAGGGTCTTGTAGAGATCCGTGTCCAGGAACGGGTACCGCCCGCGGTACGGCCCGACCGACGGATCGGTCAGCCGGCGGAGGTTCTCCAGGTTCCCGGCCTTGCGCAGTTCGGCGATCGCGTGCGGGATCGTCGCCGTCCGGTTGCGCTGCTGCCAGGCGTGCAGCACACCGCCGGTCAGCGCGACCTTCACCTCTGTACCGTGTGACATTGCACTGACCTTAAGTGCAATGTCACACCTTGCCAAGAGCAAACGGAAGACGTTTACACGCCGGAAACCATCGACGTCGGAGATCGCCGCATCGTCCGCCGCGTCATCCCCCCGGTGGCCCCCTCGACCGACAGTGTGGTCCCGTGACCGCCACGCCCCTCGACCTCGGCCGCCCGGTCGGAAGGCCCGCCGGCCATCTGTTCCGCGTCACCGCGGTGGTCGTGGCCCTGTCGATCCCACTGGCCATCGCGTCCTATGTCCTGCAGATCGCCACGCATGCCGGCCGATGCCGGCCCTGGCCGGAGTGTGAGGAGCTCATCCTTCCCGAGGTCTATACCGCGTTCGTCCTCGGCACGACCGCCGGCGTCGAACTCCTGCTGATCGGCGGCTACCTCGTCCTGGCGACGGCACGCGGCAGACTCGCGCGGAGCGTGGCGTTCCGCGCCGTGCCGACCGCGATCGGCGTCGTCGTTCTCGCCGTGGTGGGACTCGGAGGCTGGTTGGAAGCGCCCACCAACCACGGCGGCAGCTCACCAGGGAAGGGCTATCTGATCCTGCTCGGCCTGTGGCTGCTCGCTCCCCTGGTGCTGTACGGCGTCCATCGCGGCGACCGGAGTGCGGTGATTCCAGTAGCCCTCGGGCTGCTCCCCACCGCGTTCGTCAGCATGGGCGCGCTCCCGAAGGTCCCGCCCGCGGCCTTGCCGCCCGTCATGCTCGTGATCGCCGTCGTCTCGGTTGCGATCGTCCGCCGATCCCGAGAGGCGCGAACATGACCGCCGAACGTCTCGACCTCCACCGGCCCGTGCGGAAGCCGGCCGGCAACCTGTTCCGCGTCACGGCCGCGGTAAGCGTCCTGAGTCTCCCCCTGCTCCTCGCAGCCGATCTGTGGCTACCGCTGCCCGACTACGACGTCTGCTACGACGACGAACCCTGCCCGAGCCTGGACACGATCACGGGATCCAGCACCGCATGGATCCTGCTGCTCATCACAGCCGGGACGCAGCTCGTGATCCTCGGCTGCTACATCGCCGTGGCCCTGAGACGTCGAACCCTCGACCTCCCGGCCGTCCGCCGCTGGCTGCCGACAGCGATCGCCGTCATCGCTCTCGCCCTCGGCGGACTCGGCTGGCTCATCAGCGCGATCGGGCTCAACCCCAAACCCGGCCAGGTGGTTACCTACCTCGTCCTGCTCGCCCTCTGGCTCCTCGCGCCACTGGTCCTGTACGACGTCCAGCGCGGCGACCCCCGAGCGGTGATCCCGGTGACGCTGGCCCTTCTCCCCACCGTTGGCCTCACGACGATTTCGGCGCTCGACTTCGGGGCCTTCGCCGCGCTGCCAGTCGTCATGCTGCTGATCGCACTGGCGACCGTGGTCATCGCGCGACGGCGGCAGTGACTTAGAGGCGTGGGTCGATCGGCTCCGACTCGAGGGCGAGGACGGCGAAGACGCACTCGTGGATCCGCCACAGCGGTTCGCCGCGGGCGGCGCGGTCGAGCGCTTCCAGACCGAGCGCGTACTCGCGGAGCGCGAGCGAGCGTTTGTGACCGAGGTTCCGGTCGCGCAACCGGCTGAAGTTCGCCGGCTCGGTGTAGTCCGGCCCGTAGATCAGCCGCAGGTACTCCTGCCCGCGTACCTTCAGCCCCGGCTGCGCCATCCCCTTCGCCGTCCGGGTGAGGTTGGCGGCCGGCTTCACCACCATGCCCTCTCCCCCGGCGCCGGTGAGTTCCTCCCACCACGCGATCCCGGCGTCCCAGTTGTCAGCGTCGACGAACAGCCGCCGGGTCTGTGTGATCAGCTCCGGGCCCGCGGCAACCATCCGGTCGGCCACGCCGAGGTGCCAAGCATGCGGCCGGTCCTGGTACGTCGCCCCCTCGGACGCGAGCACCTGGAACGGCGCCAGCCGCACCCCGTCGAGCCCGTCGGTCGGCCAGCAGTACCGCCGGTACGCCGCGGTGAACCGTTCCGCGTTCGCCATCCGCTGCTCGTTCGTCGCGAGCAGCCCGCCGACATCCAGCCCGGCGTCCCGAGCGGATCGTAGCGCTGCGGTTGCGGCGGGCAACGACGTACGGGCGGCCGCACCAACGGCGGCGTACTGGTTCCTGAGCAGGTCCTCGGCCTTCGCACTCCACGGGAGCAGCTCGGCGTCGAGCAACAGCCAGGATGTGTCCAGCTCGTCGAAGACACCCGCCTTCGCGACGACAGCACGCAGCCGGAGCAGGAGTTCGTCGGTCAGGCCGGCGTCGAAGAACGAGCGTCCGGTCCGGGTGTGGATCGCGCCGCGGCCGGCCAGTCCGAAGCGCTTCTCGGCGACGTCGTCGTCCCGGGTGAGCAGTACGACCGCGCGCGAGCCCATGTGCTTCTCCTCGCACACCAGCTCGGTGACGCCCTGCCCGCGGAACGCCTCGAACGCCTGCCGCGGGTGCTCCAGCAGCCCCGGCTCCGGCGAGGTCGCGACCGGGCTCATCGTCGGCGGCAGGTACAGCAGGAACCGCGGGTCGATCGCGAACCGGCTCATCACCTCGAGCGCCGCCCCGGCCTGCTCGGCGCGGACGCTCAACCGCCCGTGCGTCCCGGTCTCGATCACCCGGCGACCGGTGACGTCGGTCAGTTCGAGTACGTCGGGTTCGCGCTCCGGTGCCGTTGCCACGTGCAATGGTTTGGCCGGGGCGTAGTACTCCTCGGCCGCCTGCACCGACACCAGCTCGCGCTCCGGGTACCGCAGAGCGGTCAGCGATCCACCGAAGACGGCGCCGGTGTCCAGGCAGATCGTGTTGTTGATCCACTCCGGCTCCGGCGTCGGCGTGTGACCGTAGACGACCATCGCGCGACCGCGGTAGTCGTTCGCCCACGGGTAGCGCACCGGCAGCCCGAACTCGTCGGTCTCCCCGGTCGTCTCGCCGTACAGGCAGAACGAGCGGACGCGGCCGCTGGTCCGTCCGTGCATCCGCTCGACCAGACCGGCGTGCGAGACGACCAGCTTGCCGTCGTCGAAGACGTAGTGCGAGATCAGCCCGTCGATGAAGGCCGCGACCGCGGTCCGGAACTCCTCCGGCTCGCCGGCGAGCTGTTCGAGGGTGGTCTCCAGACCGTGGCTGATCTTCACGTTCTTGCCGCGGAGCGCGCGCAGCAGCTTGTCCTCGTGGTTGCCCGGGACGCAGTACGCGTGGCCCGCGGCAACCATCCCCATCACCAGCCGGAGTACGCCGGGACTGTCGGGGCCGCGGTCGACCAGGTCACCGACGAACACCGCTCGCCGGTCCGGGTGCACCGCGTCGACCGGCCGGCCGGCGGCGTCGCGGGTCAGCGTGTATCCGAGGTCGGCGAGCAGCCGCTCGAGCTCGGGACGGCAGCCGTGCACGTCCCCGATCACGTCGAACGGACCGGTCTGATCGGTCAGGTCGTTGTACAGCTTGGTGCGTTCGATGCTGACGGCATCGATCTCCTCGACGCTGTTCAGCACGTGCACGGTCCGGAAACCCTCGCGCTTGAGGCTGCGCAGACCACGCTTCAGCTGCGACCGCTGCCGGACCACCACCTTCGCGCCGAACTGCCGGTCGGACCGCTGCTCGTTCCGCTCCACACAGACCCGCTCCGGCGGGTCCAGGACGATCGCGACCGGGAGTACGTCGTACTCACGGGCCAGGTTCACCAGTTCCTTGCGGGCCTCCGGCTGGACGTTGGTCGCGTCGATCACGGTCAGCCGCCCGGCCGCGAGCCGCTTGCCCGCGATGAAGTGCAGCACCTCGAACGCGTCCTTCGTCGCGGCCTGGTCGTTCTCGTCGTCGGACACCAGACCGCGGCAGAAGTCGCTCGAGATCACCTCGGTCGACAGGAAGTGCCGGCGCGCGAACGTGGACTTCCCGGACCCGCTCGCGCCCACGAGCACCACCAGACACAGCGCAGGTACGTCGATGGTCATCACGCCTCCTCCCGCCGGAACAACGCCAGCTGCGTCGGCGCACCGACCTCGGCATCAACCGCACCGACCGGCCGGAACTCGACCGAGTACCCGTACGTCGCGGCAACCTCGCCAGCCCACCCCTCGAACTCCGCGCGAGTCCACTCGAACCGGTGGTCGGGGTGCCGGAAGTTGCCGGCGGCAAGCGACGGGAAGCGGACGTTGTACTCGCTGTTCGGCGTGGTCATCACGACAGCTCCCGGACGGGCAGCCCGGAAGATCGACTGGGCCAGCGCGGGCAGCCGCGGCGGGTCGACGTGTTCGACGACCTCCATCAGCACGACCGCGTCCAGGCCGGCGAGCCGCTCGTCGGCGTACGTCACCGAGGACTGCAGGAACTTCAGCCGATCTCGCTGCCGGTCCGGCAGGTCGTCGTAGTGCAGCCGCCGTTTGGCCGCGAGCATCGCCCGTACCGACACGTCCGTCGCGATCAGCTCGCCGATCATCGGGTCCTTGAGCAGCTCGCCGACCAGGGCTCCCTCGCCACAGCCGATGTCCGCGATCCGCCGGGCGCCGAGCTCCCGCAGTACGGCGGCCACCGTCGTACGCCGCTCCACGGCCAGTGACACCGAGCCCTCTTCGGGGCTGTCTTCGGGGAGCTCGACGCCGTCCGCCTCGGCCAGCTTCTCCAACGCTGCGTCCATAAGATAGCGCCGGTGTGCGAGGTAGCGCCGCGAGATCAGTTCCTTCTCGGGGTGTTCGGCGAGCCAGCCCTCGCCTGCCCGGACGAGCTTGTCCACCTCGTCCGACCCGACCCAGTAGTGCTTGGCGTCGTCGAGCACCGGGAGCATCACGTACAGGTGGTTCAGCGCGTCGGCCAGCCGCAGTACGCCGGTGAGGCGCAGGTCGACGTACCGCGAAGGACCCCACGCCGGGATTTCCGGATCGAGCGGGACGGGGCGCGCGTCGACGGTCCAGCCGAGCGGTGCGAACAACCGCTGCGCCAGGTCGTTGCCACCGCTGCACGGCAGCGCCGGGACGTGGATCTCCAGCGGGATCGCCCGCGCCGCGAGCTCCGGACGGGCGTCGCAGCGACCGTTCATCGCGGTCCGGAACAGCTTTCCGATGGCCACCGCGAGCAGGCTCGACGCGGCGTACGGGCGGTCGTTGACGTACTGGCCGAGCGTGAAGCCCTCGGAGGCCTTGCCGCGACCGGCCTTCACCAGGCCGATCGGGTCGATCTCCAGCAGGACGGCCGCCGTACAGCGCTCCGCGGTCGCCTCGGGGTAGAACACGTGGGCCGATCCGCCGGTGACATCGATCGCCTGCGGCCGGGCCGGGTTCTTGTGCAACAGGAACCCGAAGTCGCTCGCGGGGACGCCGACGCCGGCCAGATCGGTACCGAGGGTGAGGAACACCTGCAGTATTCGATCATGGGTCACTGAAAGAGACACGCGGTTTGAAGGCTGGCGTGTTCGGGCAGATTCGATCTAGCTTGTTCTGAGAAGATGAGTCGCTACGGACCGTCCTTCCCCGCTGACACTCGGTAGACGTCCCCGGTTTGTGGCGAAACCCACCCACGTCACAACGGGGAAAGGATCATGGCAGCTCATTCACGCCCCGCGGGGTGTCGCCGGTGAAACCCCAGACCTTCGAACTCGTCCGTTACACCGACATCAGCGGGGTTTCCGGGACCGGCGTCGTCGCCGAAGGATGCGTCTTCACCGATGGTTCGGTGGCGCTCCGCTGGCACGGCCCGAACCCGTCGACGGCCGTCTGGCCGGACCTGGACTCCATCCTCGCCGTGCACGGCCACTGCGGTGCCACCGTGGTGCGCTGGCTGGACGTCTCCGAGATGGACCCGGTCCCGGGCACCGATCTCCTGCCCGGCGAACTGACCCACATCCTCGCGACCGGCCGGCGGACCCAGCACCCAACGGCCGCGTCGGCCTGACGCACCGCGCCTGCGAGCGTCAGGGGGTCAGACCCGTGAGGGCGAAGAACTCCTGACGCGAGCTGGGGTTGTTGCGCAGTACGCCGTGCAATGCCGACGTAACCGTCCGCGATCCGGTCGCGCGGACCCCACGCAGCGACATGCACTGGTGCTCGGCCTCGATCACCACGCCGACCCCCTTCGGGTCCAGGTGATCCTGCAGCCAGTCGGCGACCTGCTTGGTCAGCCGCTCCTGCACCTGGAAGTCGCGGGCGAACAACTCCACCACCCGGGCCAGCTTCGACAGCCCCAGGATCCGGTCGCCCGGCAGGTACCCGACGTGGGCGACGCCCTGGAACGGCAGCAGGTGGTGCTCGCACAGCGACTGCACCGGGATGTCCTTGGCCAGGACGAGTTCGTCGTACCCCTCGTCGTTGGGGAAGGTGGTGAGCTCGAACTCGCGGGGGGTGAGCATCTCGGCGTACGCGTTCGCGACCCGGCGCGGGGTGTCCGCGAGGTGCGCGCTCCGCGGATCCCGCCCGAGGGCGGTCAGCAGGTCCGCGACGGCGCGCTCCGCGGCGGGAAGATCGATTTCCTCCCGGCGGGCGACGATATGGAGGGGGACGGACTCGAGGTCGGCCGAGATCGCCATCTGCACACTCCCTGAAGTATCAGTGAACAGCCATCATACTGTTTATCCAACCGAAGTTGTCGATAGAATCATTCCGTGGACATCTCCTGGGACGCTCGGCTTCAGGCGATCGCCGCGCTGGAGGAGCCGACGCGGCGGCGCCTCTACGAGTACGTCGCGGGCGCCCCGGCCCCGGTCAGCCGCGACGACGCCGCGACCGCCCTCGGGATCCCCCGGACCACCGCCGCGTTCCACCTCGACAAGCTCACCGAGGAGGGGCTGCTCAACACCTGCTACGAGCGCCGCAGCGGTCGGACCGGCCCGGGCGCGGGGCGGCCCGCGAAGCTGTACCACCGCTCCGACCGGGAGATCGAGATCGCCCTCCCCGAGCGCCAGTACGCCGTCGCGGGCCACCTGCTCGCCGCGGCGATCCAGGACGCCGAGGAGACCGGCAGCTCGCCCCGCGACGCGGTCAACCGCCGAGCCCGCGAGTACGGCGAAACCCTCGGCCGCTCCGGCTCCACTCTGCTCGAGGCACTGGAAGCGAACGGCTTCGAACCGCGTCCGGACGAGGACGGGATCACCCTCGCCAACTGCCCCTTCCGCCGACTCGCCGGAGCCCACCCGCAACTGGTCTGCGGAATGAACCTGCACCTGGTCGCCGGTCTGCTGGCGAGTCTGGACGCACCACTCCAGGCCGAGCTCGCTCCCGGCACCGGTCATTGCTGCGTGCGTCTCGTACAGTCGGATCGTGGCTAAGGGCAAGCAGAGTCAGGGTACGCCGGCGACGGTCGCGCTGACCAAGGCAAAGGTCGAGTTCACGACGCACACCTACGAACACGACCCAGCGGCCAAGTCGTACGGGCTGGAGGCCGCGGAAGCGCTCGGGCTGGCGCCGGAGCAGGTGTTCAAGACGCTGCTCGTCGAGGTCGACGGGAAGCTCACCGTCGGCGTCGTACCGGTCGGCAAGCAGCTCGACCTGAAGGCGATCGCGGCCGCCGCCGGCGGCAAGAAAGCGGTGATGGCCGAACCGGCCGCCGCCGAACGCAGCACCGGGTACGTCGTCGGCGGGATCAGCCCGATCGGCCAAAAGCGCGCGCTGCCCACGGTCGTCGACAGCACCGCCACCGAGCACCCGACGGTCTACGTGTCGGGCGGCCGGCGCGGTCTCGACATCGGCCTGTCCCCCGCCGCGCTGATCAGCGTGACCAGGGCGCTCACAGCGGCGATCGCCCGCTGACAGCCGGCGCACTTGCGTCATCTCTTGCGCGATAGCACGGAGAGCGACGACCATACGACTGATGGTCACGATGACCGAGGTCGCACGCGCCGCCGGCGTATCGGTGAGCACAGTCTCGCACGTCGTCAACGGGACCCGGCCGGATGAACGACCCCGGCACGTCTCCGCAGGCAGTCCGGCTGCCTGCGGAGATCATGCACCGTGAGTCCTGCGGCTGCGTCAGCCGGTGATACTTGGTTTCCCGGTCTCCAGGTGGCCGGACAATCGGCGTCGGTACGTCGTGTCGTCCGCGGTGGTGACCTCGACGTCGTACCAGCCGTGATCGGTCGGCCAGAAGATCGGCCGGGTCTGCTTGCCGCGCAGCTCGAGCGTCGTGGTCTTGCTCGCGTATCCGCGGGCGTTGAGCTTGACCGTCAGCGGCTTCCGCGAGGTGTTGACGAGGTGCAGCTGCAGCGCGCCCGCCCGGTTCTCGATCCGCACGTCCAGGCCGGCCGCCGCGCCGTCGGACGAGCCGGCGATCTCCGCCCAGAAACGGTTCGGGCCCTGGATCGCGAGCTCGAACGGGCCGTCGACCGGGATCGCGACCGAGGTCGGTGTCGCGCCCGGCGTCTTCCCGGCCGCGGCGTGGTGGACGTCGACGTGCGCCGGCGCCGGCAACTCGCCGCCGTACGGGTAGATGGCGAAGTGTGCCGACTGCGCGCCATGGTTGCTGAGGGCCAACATCAGATTGCCGCTGGCAACGAAGCCCGAGACCGTCGGCTGGTAAGGCAGTGCGCGGGCCGGACGCCGACCGGGCTCCTGCACCGGGACGGCCTGGTCGACGGGCGGCGTCGGGTGCCAGCGGCCGATCGGCGCCGGCACCGGACCGGGCCGGTCGACGGACGGCTGGCGGTAGCTGCGGTCGAAGTCCAGTGCGGACGTCAGGTCACCACAGGCGGTCCGTCGCCACGCGCTGATGTTCGGCTCCTCGACACCGGTCCACCGTTCGAGGAAGCGCAGTACCGAGGTGTGGTCGAAGACCTGCGAGTTCACGTGCCCGCCGACCGACCACGGTGACACCACGGTCATCGGGACCCGCGGGCCGAGTCCGATCGGCTTACCGGCGTACCAGTCGTCGCCGGCACCCGAAGGCGGCTGCGGCGCGACCGGCGGCGGGACGTGGTCGAAGTACCCGTCGTTCTCGTCGAAGTTCACGAACAGCACGGTCTTCGACCAGGTCTCGGGATCGGACGCGATCGCGTCGAGGACGTCGTAGATCAGGTTCGCGCTGCCGACCGGGGTGGACGAGCCGGGGTGTTCGGAGTCGACCGCGGACGGGACCAGCCAGCTGACCTGCGGCAGGGTGCCGGCCTTGATATCGGCCCGCAGCCGCGGGACCAGCGACTCCGGCTCGGAGCGGTACATCGCTTTGCGGAACAGCTTCTGGTCCGTGACCGGCAGCTGCTCGACGGCCGCGTCCAGCTGCTTCAGCGCATCGGTCCGGTCGGCTTCAGCCTTCGCGAAGAGCTTGTCGTAGAACTCCTCGGTCGTGCGGTACCCGCCGGGCACGTTCGCCAGGATCCGGTGACCGATGTCCTTGAAGGTCTTGAAGTACTCGACCGCGTTGTCGGTGAAGTTGTCCCACTCCTGGTAGATCTGCCACGAGACCCCGGCCTTCTCGAGCCGCTCGGGGTACGCCGTCCAGTCGTAGCCGGCGTGGTTGTAGTCGTACGCCGCGTTCGTGACCGCGCGCTGCGTCGTACCGGGCTCGTTGCCGGTGGTTCCGGACCACAGGTAGTTGCGGTTCGGGTTCGTCGAGCCGTTGACCGAACAGTGGTAGGCGTCGCAGATCGTGAAGTTCTCGGCGAGTTCGTACTGCAGCGGGATGTCGCGGCGTTCGTAGTGGGTCAGGCTGGCGGCCGTCTTGGCCTGCACCCAGTCGTCGTTCCAGCCGCCGGCCCAGGCCTGGGTGGCGTCACCGAAACCGTGCGCCAGCGCACCGAGGTACTGGATGTCGCCGGGTTTCCGGCCCGCGTCGGCGGCGGCCTTGCTGAGCGAGAACGGCAGCACCTCGCCACCACCGGATTTCGGCTGGTGGAAGATGCTCTTGCCGTTGCGCAGCCGCAGCGGCTGCCGATCGCCGTACCCACGGACGCCGCGCAGCGTCCCGAAGTAGTGGTCGAACGAGCGGTTCTCCTGCATCAGCACGATCACGTGCTCGATCGCGCGCAGGCCACCACGCCGCACAGGTTGCGCCATCGCGGTGTGCAGTGACGGTGGGAGCAGCGAAGCCGCTGCCCCACCCGCCACCGAACCGAGCACCAGGCGCCGGGAGATCCCGGTCATTGGGCCTCCCGCCCTGGACTGAGGAGTGAAGGGAGCGAAGCGACTGGAACGACGAGGGAAGGGCGGGAGTTGAAGCCCAATGACCCCCGCGACGGAGTCGCGGAATTAACGACAG
>NZ_JBSHBJ010000010.1:37083-92456 GCF_053611945.1 Kribbella sp. NPDC054772
TTCAGCGGGCGTGGGGGCCCCCCCCCTGGGGGTCGGGGGCGCGCCGGCCCCTCCGGCCCCGCGCCGCGGGGGCGGGGGGGGATTTCTCACCCAAACCCCCCCCCGCGACGGAGTCGCGGAATTCAAGACAGTCATGGTCCGGACCTTAGGATCGCCCTGTAGCCGCTGTGCGGCCTGCAGATGAACAGCTAGCCGCGTCGAGCGATTGCCGCGTCCCGGAGCTTCTCCAGGGTCTCTACCGTCGTGTCCCAACCCATGCAGGCGTCCGTGATCGACTGGCCGTAGGTCAGCTCGCGGGTCGGGTCGAGCTCCTGGCGGCCCTCCTGCAGGAACGACTCCAGCATCACGCCGACGATCGCCTTGTTACCGGCCGCGACCTGCGCGCCGATCTCCTCGGCGACGACCGGCTGCCGGCGGTGGTCCTTGCGGCTGTTTCCGTGGCTGGCGTCGACGACGACCCGCTCGGGCAGGCCCGCCTTGCCGAGGAGTTCGACCGCACCGGCGACCGACTCAGCGTCGTAGTTCGGGCCGCTGTCCGAGCCACGCAGTACCAGATGGCAGTCCGGGTTGCCGCGGGTGTGCAGGATCGCGGGGGCGCCGTCGTGGTCGATACCGGTGAAGACGTGCGGTACGGCGGCGGCCTTGACGGCGTCGACCGCGGTGGCGACCGAACCGTCGGGGCGGTTCTTCATCCCGATCGGCATCGACAGGCCGGAGGACAGCTGACGGTGCACCTGGCTCTCGACGGTGCGGGCGCCGATCGCGCCCCAGCCGACGGTGTCGGCGATGTACTGCGGGGTGATCGGGTCGAGGAACTCGCACCCGACCGGGAGTCCGAGTTCGGTGACCTGGACGAGGAGCTGCCGGGCGATCCGCAGCCCGCGGTTCACGTCACCGGAGCCGTCCAGGCCCGGGTCGTTGATCAGGCCCTTCCACCCGAGGGTCGAGCGCGGTTTCTCGAAGTACACCCGCATCACGACCAGGAGGCCGTCGGAGAGGCGCTCGGCGACCGGTGCGAGGCGTCCGGCGTACTCGAGGGCAGCGTCGGCGTCGTGCACCGAGCACGGGCCGACCACGACCACGAGCCGGTCGTCGACGCCGTTCAGTACGTCGGCCACTGCCTGGCGACCGCCGGCGACGGTGCCGGCCAGGTCGTCGTCGAGGGGGTACTCGTCGTGCAGGGCCTGCGGGGTGACCAGCGGGACGGTCTTCTCGATCCGTCGGTCGACGACGCGCGTCTGTTCGCTCGGTCGGGGGAGGGTGTTCATGGTGGACCTTTCCGCCGGTCGCCACGAAGCATCGCAGTCAGCCGGCTGGGAACGAGAAAAGGCAAGGACGGATGTCCTTGCCTTCGTGCCGGCTCTGGTGTCTGCGGGTGGGCGTCAGCAATCGGCTGAGTCGCCCGGCACCAAGGCCGGCCACTCAAAAAATCGCCAATAGCAACGCTTCACGAGACAGACAATAGCACCCATGAACATCCGTCCCGCCCACCAAGACGATTTCCGTCGAGCAGGTGAGCGTGCATCCGGCGTACCAAGGCAACGGGATCGGGCGGCGGCTGATCGATCACGTCGATCGGTGGGCGGGCGACCAGGGGTTTCCGGCGCTGACGCTCAGCACCTTCCGGAGTGTCCCGTGGAACGGGCCGTACTGCGCGCGGCTCGGGTTCGTGGAGGTTATGAGCTCACGCCTGGGCTGCTGGTGATTCGGGCGAAGGAAACCGGGTTCGGGCTGGACCCTGGGTCAAGTCCCTGTGCAGCGGATGTTCATGCGGCGAGAGGTTGCTGGGCAGTAACCACGAGTGGTGTGGGCTCGTTGAGGGCTGCAAGACGGTCTAGACAGCGGGGAGTGCTGCAGGTGGTGAGGCCACGGACCTTTGAGTTGGTTCGGTATCGGGATCCCAGCGGTGTGTCGGGGACCGGCGTGGTGGCGGAGGGATGTGAGTTCACCGACGGATCGGTGGCCCTGCGCTGGCGCGGCGACAACCCGGCGACAGCCGTCTGGCCGAACGTCGAGGCAATCCTCGCCGTGCACGGCCACCAGGGCGCGACCGAGATCCGCTGGATCGACGCGCAGGCGACGCCAACCGCGCCGCGGGCTTGTCTCGACAACCTCTTCGACGAGCTGCACCAGATCCGCCCGCCCTCTGCCACCGACCCGCTCACGCCGCCCGGTCACCCGCGCGGATGGGCGGCGGCCCGGCATCTCCGGTAGAACATGCCCGTGACGCAGATCTATCTGGTCCGGCACGGTGAGCCGGACTACGCGCCGATCGATTCCCGGGGCTGGCCGGGAACGGCGGCCGACTCCGCCCCCCTCACCGCCGTCGGGATGAAGCAGGCCGAAGAGCTTGCCGACCTGCTCGGCGGCATCCGCGCGACGTACCTGGTCAGCTCCCCGTTCACGCGGGCCCTGCACAGTGCCGCGATCATCGGCCACCGGCTCGCCCTCGGCGTGAAGGTCGACCACGACCTGCGCGACTGGCTGCCGAACCACAACGGACTCTGGCGCGGCGCCGCCGACGTGCGCGCCGCGCAGGCCGAGTTCGAGGCGTACGACGGCGAGTGGCCGAACGGCATCCAGCGGCCTTGGGAGCCGCTCTCGCGCGTTCGCGAGCGGGCCCGCGCCGCTCTCGCCCGGCACACCGCGAGCACCGACGGACCGGTGCTGGCGATCACGCACACGACCGTGATCCGGGCGTTGACCGGCGAGAAGAACACCGCGCACGGGGCCCACGAGTACTACCGCTACGACCCTTCAAACGGCGCCTGACGCATCTGCACGTGCAGCTGATTGTGCATCGCTGAAGTGACTCATGTCACACCTGGTGGTGACGTGAACACGCTCGCCGCCTGAAAAGGGCCGATCACGGCCCGCGACGGCGCGCGCCGATAACAATGCGCCCGAACTTCGAGACAACAAGGGTTGAACTACGTAAGAGATGAGCATAGTTTTCACCGAGCGCCCGTCCGCGCTTACGGTGAGTCAAGGAGGTTGCCATGTCGAGAGGGATGCCTCGCCTGCCCCGCCCGCTCATGGATCTGTGGGACTGGCAGTCACAAGCTGCCTGCCGGGACGTCAACCCGGAGCTCTTCTTCTCACCCGAATCGGAGCGTGGCGTTCGCAAACGCGCACGCGAGATGGTGGCCAAGTCGCTCTGCGGCACCTGCCCCGTTCAGCCCGAGTGCCGGCAGCACGCGCTGTCGGTCGGTGAGCCGTACGGCGTCTGGGGCGGCACCACCGAGTCGGAGCGCGACAACCCCGTCCTCCCCGAGCACCGCAAGTCGGCCTAGCTGATCTCAGGCAGACCCGTCGTCCTCGGTCGGTGAGTCACCGGAGCCGTTGGAGTCCTTCGGCTTCGGTGAGTCCTTCGGGTCCTCGGGCTCCGGTGGCTTCACGGTCGTGCGCGGGTCCCGGTAGCGGTCCAGAGACTTGAGGAAGTCCGGATCGTCGTCGGGCGCCAGCGGCCGACTGAGCGGCTGCGCCGAGGGTCGTCGTACGACGGGCTCGGCGCGACCGCCGTGGGTCCGCGAGATCAGCAGCCAGATGATCGGCCCGGCGAACGGGACGAACACGATCAGGACGATCCACACCAGCTTGGGCAGGTGCGGCACGTCTTCGTCGGGTGTCTGGATGCAGGAGAACAGCGCGTACACGGTGAGCACGAGGCTGATCAGGAACGGCAGAAATCGAACCACGTTCCAACAGTACGGTGCGGACCCGATCAGCGGGCGGAGGCGGTGAGTCCCCGCGCGCGCAGCACGCTGTTCTCCAGCGGCCGGAACACGAGCAGTTCGATGCCGACGCCGACCACGAAGATCAGCACGATCCCGGCGAACACCATCGAGATGTCCGACAGCGACATGCCGTTGTGCAGGAACTGTCCGAGGCCCTCACCGAGCTCCGGTGAGGTCGCGATCAGCTCGGCCGCCATCAGCGACCGCCACGAGAACGCCCAGCCCTGCTTGAGCCCGCCGAGGAACCCGGGCAGCGCCGCGGGCAGCAGGATGTACCGGATGCCGCTCAACCGACCGGCGCCGAGTGCCTTGCCGACCCGCGGCAGGATCGGCGGCACCTGGTCGAGTCCGGACACCAGCCCGTTCGCGATCGACGGCACCGCGCCGAGCAGGACGACCCAGTAGATCGCCCGGTCGTTCAGCCCGAACCAGAGGATCGCGGCCGGCACCCAGGCCACCGACGGCAGGCTCTGCAGTCCCGAGATCAGCGGCCCGATCCCCCGCCGGACGACCTGGATGTTCGCGATCGCGAGCCCCAGCGGTACGGCGATCAGCAGCGAGATCGCGAACCCGATCACGGCGCGGTGCACCGACACCCAGAACAGCTCGAGGATCTGGCCGGTGGTCACCAGTTGCCAGATCTGGCCCCAGACGTCGACCGGCGCGGGCAGCTTGAACTCGGGCCAGAACGCCGCCGCCCACAACGCCTGCCAGATCGCCACCAGGACGACGATCGCCCCAACGGGCGGCAGCACGCGCGCGGCGATCCGCCGTACCCGTGATCCTTCGGGCGCGTGGACCGGGGTGTCGAGGGCATCCAGGCCGGCCTCGACCGATCCTTCCTGGACCTCAAGCTGCGGCATGACTACTGATCACCTTTCGCAGCGCCGTGTTGATCTCGTCCACCGCGTTCGGCGCGTCCTCGACGTCCCACTCGCGCACGACCCGCCCCGGCCGAGACGACAGCAGTACGACGCGTTGCCCGAGCCGCACCGCCTCTCGGACGTCGTGCGTGACGAAGAGGATCGCCGTACCGGTCGCTTCCCAAATGCGCAGCAGCTCGCCCTGGAGGACGTCGCGCGTGATCGCGTCGAGCGCGGAGAACGGCTCGTCCATCAACAGCAACGACGGCTTGCCCGCGTCACGGGAGTCGGTCGTGGACGCGAGTGCCCGGGCGAGGGCGACACGCTGGCGCATCCCGCCGGACAGCTCGTGCGGGCGCTTGTCGCCGAGCCCGCCGAGCCGGACGAGTTCGAGCAGCTCGGCTGCCTTCGCCCGTCGTTCTGCTTTCGGTACGCCGGCCATTCGCAGCGGCAACTCGACATTCCCGGCAGCCGTCAGCCACGGCATCAGCGCAGCCTCCTGGAAGACGACGGCCGGACGTGAGGAGTTGATCTCGATGCGCCCGCTGGTCGGCCGGTCCAGTCCAGCGACCAGGTTCAGCAGCGTGGTCTTGCCGCAGCCCGAAGCGCCGAGCAGGCAGACGAACTCACCCGCGCCGACCTCGAGGTCGACACCGTCGAGCGCGACCACTGCCTTGCTGCCGGTCCCGAACGCCTTGCCTACTTGATGAAACCGCACCGGGCTGAGTTGGTTCGGCGGCGCGTCCACGATGGCGGTCATGGGAGTCTCCTTATTTACTTGGCGTCCAGGCCGGCGGCGTCGACCGTCGGCTTGCCGGCCTTGCCGAGTACCTCGTTCAGCGGCCCCAGGTCCGCGAAGCCGGCCACCGCCGGCGCTTCCTTGGCGATACCCGCCGTGACCTGGTCCTTGGCCAGCTGCGGGAACGTGGACGCGATCGGGTCCGCGGTGATCTGGATGTGCTCGAACGCCCGGTCGATGACGGCGGGCTTGAGTGCCTTGCCGGTCGCCGCCTTCAGCTGGTCGTTCACCACGGTCTTCGCGTCGGCGGTGTTCGCCGTACTGAAGTCGATCGCCGCGACCAGGCCGGACAGCAGCGCCTTCACGGTCTCCGGGTGCTCCTTCAGGAACTGCGTGCGGACGATCAGCACCGTGGTCGGGAACTTCCCGTCCGGCCACAGTGACGCCTCGTCGAGCAGTACCTTCGCGCCGGCGTCCAGGACCAGTCGCGACGACCACGGCTCGGGCAGCCAGGCCGCGTCCACGTCGCCCTTCTTGAACGCATCGAGGGTTTGCGCGTTCTCCAGGTTGGTCACCTTGACCTTGCCGGTCAGGTTCTTCTCGGCGAGCCACTTCTTCAGCGACACGTCCTGGGTGTTGCCGAGCTGCGGCGTGACGACGGTCTTGCCGATCAGGTCCTCGGGCTTGGTGATCGTCGGCTTGACGACCAACTGCGCGCCGCCGGACGTCGCACCGGCGATCAGCCGGACCGCCTCGCCGTTGGACTTCGCGTAGGCGTTGATGGCGGGGCCGGAGCCGATGAACGACGCGTCCAGCGAGCCGCCGAGCAGTGCGCCGACGGCCTCGGGGCCGGCGTTGAACTTGGTCGGCACCAGCTTGGTGCTGCCGAGGTCCTTGGCGAACAGGCCCTTGCCGAGCCCGACCAGCGCGGCGGCGTGGGTGACGTTCGGGAAGTACCCGAGCCGCAGCTCGGTGGCGGGGCCCTTGTCGGACGTGGCGGCGGCGGTGTCCTCGCTGCCGCCGGCGCGCGAGCAGCCCGCGGCGGCGACGGTCAGGGCAAGAGCTGCAGCGAGCAGGCGGAACGGACGGATGGCGGAGATGCTCACAGGAAAAGCCTTTGTCTTGAAGGAAGAAGCAGCTCAGGAAGTGGGTTCGAGCTCGCGGTCGTCGAGAAGGCTTTCGGCCTCGGAGACGGTACGGCGGGCCGCGGCGCGGATCCCGTACGCGACGATCGCGGCCCAGCCGAGGACGAGCGCGGCGTAGACGGCGTACCGCGGGCCGGTGGTGACGTCGAGACCGTTCAGGACCGTGCGGGCGTTGGTCAGGATCAGCACCAGACCGACGCCGACACCGAGCCAGCGGGTGGCGAGTCGGGACACCAGCCAGGCGGCCAGCGGAGCGGCGATCACGCCACCGATCAGCAGCGCGGCGACGAGGTCGAACGGCAGGTGTTCGCGGCCGAGGCCGAACAGGAAGCCGAGGCTGGCGGCGATCGAGACCAGGAACTCCGCAGCGTTCACCGAGCCGACGGCGCGCCGTGGCGCGAGCTTGCCGCTGGACAGCAGCGCGGAGTTCGCGACCGGACCCCAGCCGCCACCGCCGGTGGCGTCGATGAAGCCGGCAACCAGACCCAGCGGGCCGAGGAACTTGCCCGCCGGGCGACCCTCGATCACCGCCCGGACCTTCCCGGTACCGAAGCGGACCAGGATGTAGACGCCGAGCAGGAGCAGCAGACCAGCGACCCACAGCGACGCCGACTCGGTCGACAGACTCGACAGGAACGTCGCACCGGCGAACGCACCGACCGCGCCGGGCGCACCGATCAGCGCGACGACGCGCCAGTCGACGTTGCCGAAGCGCCAGTGCGACAGGCCGGACGCGAGCGTCGTACCGACCTCGGCCAGGTGCACCGAGGCGGAGGCGACGGCCGGGGTGATCCCGGTGATCAGCAGGGCGGTACTGGCGGTGACGCCGTACGCCATGCCGAGGGTGCCGTCGACGAGTTGGGCGATCGAGCCCAGCAACGCGATCAGGATGAGACGACGCACAGAACTGCTCCTACGGGTCGGAAGGAGTCGGGGCGGTGTCGATCACGGCCGAGAAGGGCCGGTCAGGTCGGGAGACGACGCTGGGGGATCAACAACCCGAGGAGTTCACGCGCAGCAGATCGACGTGCCGACGCCGGGTGAGGGCGTCTCCGGGCGCGTTCGCGACGATCTGCATAGGACTATGAAAGCGGACAAAGTCGAGCAAGATGCTCAGGTTTCAGCATCTGGACCTGTCAATCATCAACCGAGACAAGCGATCAGATGTGATCATCGACCGGTTCTGGTCAGAAGGTTGATCGCGCGCGCGGCGCCTCCCTAGGGTCGTGGGGTGCTGACACCTCGATCTCTCCAGACCGAGTACGCCGTCCGTCCGGTCGGCGTCGACGTCCCGAAGCCCCGGTTCAGCTGGGTCGCCGACTCCCCCGGGTACGGCGCGACCCAGACGGCGTACCGGATCCTCGTCGCCTCGGCGCCGGAGCTGCTGACACCGGAACAGGCCGACGTCTGGGACTCGGGGAAGGTCGAGTCGGCGCGGACCTTCGGGATCGAGTACGACGGCCCGGTCGCGGCGCGGACGCGGTACCACTGGACCGTGCTGCTCTGGGACGGTCTGGACCAGTCGGATCAGTGGGCCGAACCGTCGTCGTTCGAGACCGGCCTGCTCAACGAGGGCTTCCATAGTGCGCAGTGGATCGGCGGCACGACCGACAGCGCTCCCCTGCTGCGCCGCGCGTTCACCGTCGACGGGACCGTCCGGCGCGCGCGGCTGTACGCGAGCGGCCTCGGGTACGCCGATCTGCGGCTCAACGGTCACGCGGTGAGTGATGCCGTACTCGACCCGGGTTTCACTGCGTACGACCGCACTGTTCTGTATACGACGCACGACGTGACCGACCTGCTGCGCTCCGGCGGCAACGTGGTCGGCGCCGAACTCGGCCGCGGGTTCTTCGGGATGACCTCGGTGAACGTCTGGCGCTGGCACGACACGCCCTGGACCGCCGACCCGCGACTGATCGCCCGCCTGATCGTCGAGTACGACGACGGTCGCGTGGCCGAGGTGGTCACCGACGAGTCGTGGCGCATCACCGGCGGACCGACCCTGTCCGACTCGCTGTACCTCGGCGAGACGTACGACGCCCGGCGCGCGCTCCCGGGCTGGGACGCGCCCGGCTTCGACGGCTCGGCCTGGTCGCCGGCGAGTCTCGTCGAGGCGCCGCGCGGCACGGTGACGGCCCAGGCGCACGAGCCGATCCGGGTGATCGAGACCGTCGACCCGGTCGAGGTCACCGAGGTCCGACCGGGGGTCTGGATCGTGGACTTCGGACGGACGGTCGCCGGGTGGACGCGGCTGGCGGTCACGGCCGAGGCCGGGACGACCGTCACCCTCACGCACGGCGAGACGGTTGCTGACGGCAACGTGGCGGCGTGGAACGTGCACGTCGACGGCGACCGGATCCAGCGCGACGAGTACGTCGCGGCCGGCACCGGCGTGGAGATCTGGGAGCCCAAGTTCTCGTACAAGGGGTTCCGCTACGTGCAGGTCGAGGGCGCGCCGGCCGACGTCCAGATGCGCGTCGTGAACTCCGACGTCCCGTCGGTGACCCGGTTCACCTCGACGCAGGCGCCGTACGAACAGTACGAGCGGGCGATGCGGCGGACGATCCTCGGCAATCTGCACGGGATCCCGACGGACACGCCGTACTTCGAGAAGAACGGGTGGACCGGGGACGCGCAGGTCGGGGCGCCGACGATGCTCGCGACGCTCGGCCTGGCCCGGTTCTTCACCAAGTGGCTCGGCGACATCCGGGACAGTCAGGCGGAGTCCGGACAGTTGCCGGTGATCGTGCCGTCCAGCGGCTGGGGCTTCACCGACCTCTCCCCCGCGACCGAGTGGCCGACCGTCTACCCGTTCCTGCTCCGCGAGATGTACCGCTGGTACGGCGACGAGCGACTGCTCCGCGAGCACTGGGACTCTCTCACCCGCTACCTCGCCTGGGAACTGGACCGGGTCGAGGACGGACTGTCGGTGAGTGTTCTCGGCGACTGGCTGCCACCCGGTTTCGGCAGCGGCCCGGCCCCGGAGGACCGGCGCCTGACGGGTACGGCGTACCTCTATCGCGCGCTCGTCGTCGCCGCCGAGATCGGCGATGTGATTGGACAGCCCAACGAGTATCGCAAGGCGTCGCGGGAGCTCGCGGACGGGCTGAACCGGGCGTTCCTGGATCGCACCGAAGGCCGGTACCGCACCGAGAAGGACCCGGACTACCGGCAGACGTCCAACGCCGTACCGCTGGCTTTCGGGATCGTCCCGGAGGACATGGTCGATCGCGTCGCGGCCAATCTCGCCGCGGACGTCGAGGCGCGCGGGTTCCACCTCAACACCGGCTGCCTGGGCGTCGGCGTCCTGCTGCCGGTGCTGACGAAGCACGGGTACGGCGACGTGGCGACGAAGGTCGCGCTGCAGCGGACCTTCCCGAGCTGGGGGTACTGGTTCGAGCTCGGCGCGGACACCATGTGGGAGAAGTGGGAGGACGACTCGCGGTCGCGGAACCACTACTTCCAGGGCACGGTCGTGCAGTGGATCTTCGAGAACGTCGCCGGCCTGCGGGTGATCGACGCGGGCGCCGAGCGGATCGTGGTGCGGCCGGACGCGCGCGACGAGGTGAACTCGGCGGGCATCCGCACCGAGACGATCCGCGGCCGGGTGTCGGTGTCCTGGAAGCAGAACGGCCGGGTGCTCACCCTGGAGGTGCAGGTCCCGGTCGGCGCGACGGCGGAGGTCCATGTCCCGTCCGAGTCGGCCGAGCACGTCGACGCCGTACCGCGGTCGTTCGCGGGCTCGCCGACGTACAGCGAGGGCTACACCGTCTACACGGTCGGCGCCGGGCAGTGGGCGTTCACGAGTCGGTCGGCGTGACCTTGCGGTAGATCAGGTCGCGGACCTCGCGGCCCTCGGCCTGTGCGCGGGACTCGAACTTGGTGACCGGGCGCCACTCGGGCCGCGGGGCCCAGCCGTCGTACTGGTTGCGCAGCGACGGCTCGGCCTCGCAGACCTCGAGCATCCGGTCCGCGTAGTCCGCCCAGTCCGTTGCCAGGTGCAACGTCCCGCCGGGCTCGAGCCGGGACGCGATCAGCCCGACAAACGGCAGCGTGACCAGGCGGCGCTTGTGGTGCCGTTTCTTCGGCCACGGGTCCGGGAAGTAGATGCGGACGCCGGCCAGCGCACCGGGAGCGACGTGGTCGCGGAGGAAGTCCAGCGCGTCACCCTGTAGCAGCCGGACGTTGTCGAGGTCGTACTTCTCCACCCACAGCATCAGCTGGCCGAGACCGGCCGGGTAGACCTCCGCGGCGACATGGTTCACCTCCGGCGCGGCGACGGCGAGCTGCGCGGTCGCCTCCCCCATCCCGGAGCCGATCTCCAGCACGGTCGGCGCGGTACGCCCGAACCACTCGCCCAGGTCCAGCTCACCAGGCGGCAGGTCCTCCTGCGTCCGACCGAGCTCCGCCCAGCGCGTCGCCCAGACCCGCTTCTGCCCCACCGTCATCCGCACACTGCGCCGGACGGTGCTGAAGACACCCGCCTGCCTGACCTGATCCACAGCTTCCACCAGCAGGAGTGTATTAGTCGTCCCAGAACAGTCGCGCCACCGTGTTGTGGGCGCGGCGGGTGGTGCGCAGATAGTCGTCGGAGAACCGGCCGGACTCGCCCGGCGGGTAGCCGCAGATGTGCGCGACCGCGGCGAGGTCCCGGGGATCCCGCGGCAGCGAGTCGCTCGCCCGGCCGCGGACCAGCATGATCGCGTTCCGGATCCGGCTGGCCATCTCCCAGGCGGCGCTCAACGTGTCCGCCTCGGTCGGGTCGACGAGACCGGCGTTCACGCCGGCGCGCAGCGCCGTCAGCGTCCGCGTGGTCTTGAGGGTCGGGACCCGGTGGGCTTCCCGCAGCTGGAGGAGCTGGACGGTCCACTCGATGTCGGCCAGACCGCCGCGGCCGAGCTTCGTGTGCGTGCTCGGATCGGCGCCACGCGGCAACCGCTCGGCGTCGACCCGCGCCTTGATGCGCCGGATCTCCATCACCTCGCGCTCGCTGATCCCCTGCTCCGGATAGCGCAACGGGTCGATCAGGTCACGGAACGACTGACACAGGTCAGCATCGCCACACAGCGGGTCCGCCCGCAGCAGTGCCTGCGCCTCCCACACCGCCGACCAGCGCGCGTAGTACTGCGCGTACGACGCCAGCGTCCGGACCAGCGGACCCTGCCGTCCCTCCGGCCGCAGGTCCGCATCGATCGCGACCGCCGGATCGGCACCGGGCAGCGCCAGCATCCGCCGCAGCTCGGTCGCCGCCTGGGTCGCGAAGTCCGTCGCCTTCTTCTCGTCGGCGCCGGGGATCGGGTCGTGCACGAACATCACGTCCGCGTCGCTGCCGTACCCGAGCTCGTGCCCGCCGAACCGGCCCATCGCGACGATCGACATCCGGGTCGGCTCCGGCTCACCCTTCGCGACCGCCTTCCGGGCCACCTCGAGCGCCGTCGTCAAGGTGCCGACCGAGACCGTGGTGAGCGCCGCGCCGACGGTCTCCACGTCGAGCAGACCGGACAGGTCCGCTGCCGCGATCCGGAACAACTCGCGGCGCCGTACCGCGCGGATCGCCGCCACCGCGGCCTCCGGCGCGTCCTGACGGCGGCCGGCCGCGGACATCTCGGTCAGCAGGGCTTCCTGGGTCCGCGGCGTCAGCTCGCGTTCGTCGGCGAGCATCGCGGTCGCCTCGGGCGCGCGTTGCAGCAGGTCGACGGCGTACCGGCCGCTGGCGAGCAGGTGCGCGAGTCGCTCGGCCGACGCGCCCTCGTCGCGTAGCTGGCGCAGGTACCACGGGGTCGAACCGAGCGCGTCCGAGATCGTCCGGAACGCGAGCAGGCCGGCGTCCGGCGCGGGCGACTCGGCGAACCAGCCGAGCATCGCCGGCAGCAAGGCCTTCTGGATCGACGACCGCCGCGAGACCCCCTCGGACAGTGCCTCGATGTGCCGCAGCGCGGACGCGGGATCGGCGTACCCGAGCGCGGTCAGCCGTTGCTTCGCCGCCTCCGGAGTCAGCCGCACCTCGCCGCCCGGGATCCGCGCGACCGCGGCGAGCAGCGGCCGGTAGAACAGCTTCTCGTGCAGCCGCCGGACCTCGAGCGCATGCTTCTTCCACGCCGCGGTGAGGTCGGTGACCGGGTTCTTGGTGAACCCGAGCGAGCGGCCGAGCCGCCGCATGTCCTCCTCGTCGTCCGGCACCTGGTGAGTACGGCGTAGGCGGTACAGCTGGATGCGGTGCTCCATCGACCGCAGGAAGCGGTACGCATCCGCGAGTACGGCGCCGTCCGTGCGGCCGACGTACCCGTTGTAGGTCAGGGCCTCGAGCGCGACCAGCGTCGTACCGCTGCGGACGGACTCGTCACTGCGACCATGGACGAGCTGCAGGAGTTGTACGGCGAACTCGACATCGCGCAGGCCACCGGGACCGAGCTTCAGCTGCCGGTCCATGTCCGCGGCCGGGATGTGGTCGATGACCCGCCGCCGCATCGCCTGGACGTCGCTGACGAAGCCATCGCGGTCCGCCGCCGACCACGCCAGCAGCCCGACTTTCTGGGCGTACTCATCACCGAGCGCCACGTCGCCCGCGACCGGGCGAGCCTTGAGCAGCGCCTGGAACTCCCAGGTCTTGGCCCAGCGCTGGTAGTAGGCCAGGTGGCTGTCGAGGGTGCGGACCAGCGGACCGGATTTACCTTCCGGACGCAGCGCCGCGTCGACCGGCCAAAGCGTGCCCTCGCCGGTGTGCGCCGAGCAGATCCGCATCGTGGCGGCCGCGAGGTACGTCGCAGTTCGCAGCGCCGGTGCCTCGGGCTCACCGTCGTGCGGCTCGGCGACGAACAGCACGTCGACGTCGCTGACGTAGTTCAGCTCCCGGCCGCCGCATTTGCCCATGGCAATGATCGCGAGCCGGCAGTCGGCGGCACCGGGGTGCGCGGCGAAGTACTCGTTGCGGGCGATGTGCAGCGCGGTCTCCAGCGCCCCACCCGCGAGATCAGCGAGGACGGCGGCGACTTCGTCGACGAGCAGCCCCTCGGCCAGGTCCCGAGCGGCCAGCCGGAGCAGCAGCCGCCGGTACTCGACCCGCAGCGCGTCGACCGGGTTGTCCGCGTTCACCGCGCCGGCGAGCTTGAGCGCCACGTCCTCGACCGACGGCCGGTTCCCGGTCAGCGACGGGTCGGCCAGGTCGTACCAGTGCCGCGGGTGCAGGCAGAGGTGCCGCCCGAACGCCTCGCTCGCGCCGAGCACGAACACCAGCCGGCGCCGGAAGTCGGCATCCATCTCGAGCGTGCGGGCGAACGCGGCCACGTCGTACCCGTGTTTGTGCAGCGCCTCCGCCATCCCGCACAGGCTGTGCAGCGCGAGATCCGGGTCGGCCGACTCCGACAGCGTCGTGATCAGCTGCTCGGTCGCCATCGGACTGTGCGAGTCCAGCGCGTCCAGCTCCTCGAGCCTCCCCGCCGCCCGCTGCGGGTCCTCGAACCCGAGCCGAACCAGGCGTCCCTCCCACGACCCTCTCCGACCCTCAGCCACCTCAGAAGGCTATCCAACCCGGGCCGCGGACCGAGCAGCGGCCGGTGCGTCCGCAAAGTCTCAACTGGATTGCGGGGAATACACGGTGTCGTGTAGCGGATTCGCTCAGTAGTCGGCATGATGGCGTTCCATGGTCATGATGACGGGGTCGCTCGCCGTGCGAGGCACGGTTGTCTGGTTGACACCCCAGCAGGGCGGGCGAGTGTCCGGACCGCCGGAACCGGACTACGACTACGACTACACGGCGACCGCTTACCTCCCACCACGCACCCCGGAGGACGGCCAGGCCGGGCTCGCGCTGAGCCGGTTCGCCCCCGGCGCCTGGCGCACGCCCGCCGAGGGGATTCTCGTTCCTCCCAAGGGTCATCGGGCCCAGCAGGTGATCCCCGGGTGCATCGTGATCGTCACCGAAGGGGTCCGCCCGGTCGGGCTGTTCACCGTCGACGAGGTACACGCGCTGGCGGACGACGGTACGCCGGTGGTCGCGCCGGCTCCATCAGTCGAGTCGGCGGCTTCGGTGGTCGAGGCGCCGGTCGCGCTGGAGGTTCCGCCGTACCGGCACTCGACGGCTGCTGCTCGGTGGGCCTCCAAGCACGGCTCTGACAGCACGCCAGCCGAGCCAGCCAACGTCTGAACACAGCCTGTTGTAATCCGGCTACCCAGTGTTACCTTCAGAAGCATGCGTCACTGGAAACGGGTTGTCGCAGTCCTCGCCGTCGCCGCGGTAGCACTCGTCGTCGAAGGCTGGGTGGCCCGCGCCCAGGCCACGCCGACGCTGTTCAAGAACTGCACCTACACCCGGACCGCGGGCGAGCACGGGCAACCGCCGTACTCGCTGGCGCCGACGCTCGGGCTGGTCAAGGTCACCCTCCGCACGAACCGGGGCGACCTGGTGCTGACCCTCGACCGCGCCAACGCGATTGCCCTCAGCAACACCCCGGGACGCGGCAACTCCAGCGAGTTCTTCATCACGCCTGCGGATGCGCCGCTCTCCCCCACGTCGACGGTGCTGGGTCGAGTCACCACCGGCCAACCGGTGCTGGACCGGCTCACCACCTCCGCGCCCGCCACGCTCCTGGAAGTCTTCGTCGGCTGATTGAGTGGTTTTGCTCATGCGGGCGAGGTGGCGGCGGCCTGAAGATCTCGGCATGACGAAGAAGATCCAGCCGCAACAAACCGCCGCCTTCTACGCGCAAGCCGTCGCATCCTTCGGCATCTCGATCACGGCGATGTCGATCGCCCTGGTCTACCTACCGGCCCAACCTTGGGTACGGGCGTTCCTCGCGCTCGGCCTGCTCTACGTCGTCACGTCGACCGTCGTCCTGTGCAAGGTCGTCCGCGACCGCCAGGAAATCACCGAGGTCACCAGCCGCGTGGACCAGGCCCGCCTCGACAAACTCCTCACCGACCACGACCCCTTCAGAGTCGACAGCTGACGCGGGTCACCGGGGAGCGCCGAGGTACCTGGCAGGCAGGCGTTCCTCGGACACGCCGGCGTCGCTACGGCGTACCGAGTAGGCGGCCGTGTCGGGACGGGAGCTGACGACGTTCGCGAGGCGGCCGTTCGTGAAGTGCAAGGCCACGCCGTCCTCGGCGGCATAACCTTCCGGGAAGCCGGACTCGACCAGACCGAGGAAGGTGTCACGCCGCAACGCCTCGCCGTCGTAGTGCGGACACGCGCTACCCGGCAAGAGCCCAAGCCCGTCGTCCAGCGGACCACAGCCGTTGGTGTCGAACGAGTCCGTCACCGAGGCCTCGAACCAGCAGTTCATCCCAGCGCTGATCCCAGCCATGACCACACCTGCGCGGTAGGCCTTCTCCAACGCGACGTCGAGCCCGTGCAGTCGCCAGATCGCCAGCAGGTTCGCGGTGTTCCCGCCACCGACGTACACAACATCTTGTTCCAGCACGAAGGCGTCCAGATCACCCACCGACCGCTTGAACAGCGACAACACCGTCGCCTCCGCCCGCTCCGGCCCGAACGCCGCCAGGAACCGATCGCTGTACCCCTCGGAGTCACCACTCGCAGTCGGAACAAAGCAAACCCGCGGCTTACGCCCCTTCGGCACCAACGAGAGCACATAGTCGTCAAGCAACAGGTTCTCCGGCTCCATCGAGAACCCACCACCACCCAACGCGACGACCTGACTATCAACCACCAAGATCCCCATCCACTCGTGCCAAAAGGTCCGCCCCTCGTACCGCGACTCGTGAAGAACGGCGGCGTTTCACCAACCCCAACCCACGACCCGGCGGACAACCACCGCTGCACCGCAGCCCTGCGTCAGCACGCCGGGAGAACGCTGCGCGGGCGCACACCTTGCCCGACGACCGTCCGCCCCGGGTCCCGACCCGGGCCGCGGTTGGCTTGGGTTTGGGCGCGGGCTACAGGACCGGGAGGAGTTTGTTGAGTTCGAAGGGGGTGACCTGGCGGCGGTAGTCCTGCCATTCGGCGCGTTTGTTGCGGAGGAAGAAGTCGAAGACGTGTTCGCCGAGGGTTTCGGCGACGAGTTCGCTGTCCTCCATCGCGCTGATGGCTTCGGCGAGGCTGCCGGGGAGCGGCTTGATGCCGAGGGCCTTGCGTTCGCGGGCGGTGAGCGACCAGATGTCCTCCTCGACCTCGGCCGGCAGCTCGTAGCCTTCCTCGATCCCCTTGAGACCGGCGGCGAGCATCAGCGCGAAGGCGAGGTACGGGTTGGCGGCCGAGTCCAGCGACCGGAACTCGACGCGGCTCGACTGCCCCTTGTGCGGCTTGTACATCGGCACCCGCACCAGCGCGGACCGGTTGTTGTGACCCCACGAGATGAACGACGGCGCTTCGTCGCCGACGGCCAGCCGCTTGTAGGAGTTCACCCACTGGTTGGTGACCGCGGTGATCTCCGCCGCGTGCTGCAGCAGCCCGGCGATGAACGCCCGCCCGGTCTTCGACAGCTGGTACTGCGCCCCGCCCTCGAAGAACGCGTTCCGGTCACCCTCGAACAGCGACATGTGGGTGTGCATCCCGGAACCGGGGTGGTCCGACAACGGCTTCGGCATGAACGACGCGTAGATGCCCTGCGACAGCGCCACCTCCTTCACCACGACGCGGAACGTCATGATGTTGTCGGCTGTCGACAGCGCGTCGGCGTACCGCAGGTCGATCTCCTGCTGGCCGGGGCCGCCCTCGTGGTGGCTGAACTCGACCGAGATCCCCATCGACTCGAGCATCGTGATCGCCTCGCGGCGGAAGTCGTTGCCGATGCCCTGCGGCGTGTGGTCGAAGTACCCGGAGGAGTCGACCGGCTCCGGATACGTCCCGGGCGCGCCGGTGAGCGACCTGAACAGGTAGAACTCGATCTCGGGATGGGTGTAGAAGGTGAACCCGAGGTCGGCGGCCTTCGACAGCGTCCGCTTCAGCACGTGCCGCGGGTCGGCGAACGACGAGGACCCGTCGGGCATGTTGATGTCGCAGAACATCCGCGCGGTGCCCATGGTCTCGCCGCGCCACGGCAGGATCTGGAACGTCGACGGGTCCGGCTTGGCGAGCATGTCCGCCTCGGTCACCCGGGCGAATCCCTCGATCGCCGAGCCGTCGAACCCGAGGCCCTCCGCGAACGCGCTCTCCAGCTCCGCCGGCGCCACCGCGACCGACTTCAGGAACCCGAGCACGTCGGTGAACCAGAGCCGCACGAAGCGCACATCGCGCTCCTCCAGCGCGCGCAGCACGAATTCCTGCTGCTTGTCCATCCGGTCCACCTCTCACCCGAGTCTTCGGAACTTCTCACAGTGTGCCCCGCCCTTGTTAAGCAGACGTTACGTGCCAGGGCGGACATCGTGGCGATCAGGGCCTAGCGTGTCCCTTTGTGCAGACGATCTTCCATGCCGCCCTGATCGTGGCGGCGGTCCTCTGCCTCAGCGACCTGATCGTCAGTACGGCGCGATTCGTGCAGTCACTGCGGCACCGGCGACCGGCCGAGCGGGACGTCCTCGGGCGCCGCTGGCTGCCGATCCCGGAGCTCGGGTTCGGCATGTGCGCGTTCTGCTGCCCGGGGCTCGTCACGCTCGGGCTGAGGCATCAGAACGCCCACGATCTGCCGACCGTCCAGATCCTGCTCGCCGCGCTGGTCTTCGGGTACGCCGGTGCCGTGCTGTCCCGGGTCGTCCGGACGCCGGGACCCGGTGGCCGCCGGTTCAAGCTACGCGCCGGCCTGCTGCTCGGTCTGCCGGCCGTGTTCGGCCTGGTCTTCGGCCTCTCGGGCATCGCGGTCTGAGCGGTCCGAGCTCGCCGACTTCGCGGCCCGGCGCGCACGGAACCAGGGCACGATCCGCTCCAGCGGAGCGAACGCCAGCCAGCAGACCACGGTCGGCAGGAAATGGATCAGCAGGATCGCCGTGTTCGCGGCGTGGAACCCGAGGAAGAACAGCGCCCCGAGCAACTGCCAGCGGCCCTTCAGCCAGAGGATCACCGGCGAGCAGAACTCCCCGATGATGCCGACCCACTGCATCACGTGCAGCACCCACGGGTAGTTGAGCAGCCACTCCCCGACCGGGTGCGGCCGCCGTACGATCGCCCACGTCAGTACGGCGCTCCCGGGCCAGGTCAGCGCCCATCCGGCACTGCGCAGTTTCGCGACCGCGGACAGGAAGTACGTCGCGATCACGCAGATCTGGATGCACCGGATCGCCCACCCGGCCGCCTCCGACGCGGTCTGATCGCCGTACGACGACGGTCCGCGACGACCCGCCGCGACGGTCGGCAGCACCCAGAGCGCGATGACGAGGGCGAGATGGTCGTGGTCAACCTTCCCGTCGCTCATCCCGATCAGCACCCACCAGGTGAATGCCGGCGCGACGATCCAGCCGGCGATCCGCGGGAAGTAGTTCGTCGCACCGATCAGGCAGGCGACGATCAGCACGATGTAGAGCGCGGTGGTGTTCGCGACCGTCGGCTTCGGGAGGTCGAGGAGCCGGGCCAGCAGCAACGGCTGGTACAGCCCCGGGTGCTCGCCCTTGTCGCGGGTGTCCCGGACGAACGCGTGCATGTCGAGGATGACGAACAGATACAGAATCGTGCGCAACCACGCGATCCGCGCCAAAGCGATCGTGGGGGTGAACCAGTTCGCGACCTTCATCGACGGACCTCCCAGGTCGCCAGCACCTGGGACGTGGGCGGTCCTTCGACGCGCCCCTTCACCAGTTGAGTGGTGTCCCGGATCAGTTGGAGCTTCACGTACTTCGGCTGGTCG
Source organism: Kribbella sp. NPDC054772 (assembly GCF_053611945.1). Taxonomy (NCBI): domain Bacteria; kingdom Bacillati; phylum Actinomycetota; class Actinomycetes; order Propionibacteriales; family Kribbellaceae; genus Kribbella; species Kribbella sp. NPDC054772. The sequence goes on from NZ_JBSHBJ010000010.1 coordinate 56,302, forward strand.
GGGTGCTTGCGCGCCCACCCGTCCGCGACCTGCTGGAGCAGCGACGGGTCCTTGGTGATCTCCCCCGCCCGCGCCTCGATCTCGGCCCGCGCCACGCCGGCGCCCTCGATGTTCAGCGGTACGTCGACCGTCGTACCGGCGTCGGTCACGGCACTGATCCGGGTGTAGTCGATCGAGGCGTCGTCCGGCACCGACATCGCGTACTGCGACATCGGCCCGAACGGCCAGGCGTCGTCGGAGGCCCGGACCGATCCGTTGATCAGCAGCGCGATGCCCGCGACCGCGACGAGGACCCGTATCCCCTTGCCGACCCGTCCCAGCCGGACGGCCCCCGGCCGCTCACCTTCAGTCACGCCCGCCATTACATCATTCTGGTTTGACGGTCTTGACGGTAGGGAATTTTCTCAAGTATGACCGCCCCAGAAAATATCCAACGTACCCGGGTGTCCCGGCGTACCCTGCTCGGCGCGAGCGCCGGCGGCGTACTGCTCGGGGGACTCGCACTGCCCACAGCAGCCCATGCGGCCCCCGCGCCGCGCTGCTACACGCGCACCGAGTGGTCGGCGCGCCCGCCCAAGTCCGCCACCCAGGTGATCGGCAAGCCCGACCACATCGTCATCCACCACACCGCGAGCGCGAACGTCACCGACTACTCGCTCGCCGCGGCGTACAAGGTCCAGCACTGGATCCAGGACCTGCACATGGACACCAACGGCTGGATCGACATGGGCAACCAGCTCACGATCAGCCGCGGCGGCTACCTGATGGAGGGCCGCAGCAAATCGTTGTCGGCGATCAACAACGGGCAGAACGTGCTCGGTGCGCAGACCGCCAACCAGAACAGTCACACCATCGGCATCGAGCACGAGGGCATCTACGTCACCGAGAACGTGACGACCGCCCTGTTCGACATGTCCGTGCTGACCTGCGCCTGGCTGTGCACGAAGTACGGGCTCGATCCGCACGCGGCGATCGTCGGGCACCGCGACTACAACACCACGCAGTGCCCGGGTGACGTGTTCTACGCGAGACTGCCGGAGCTGCGTGACCGCGTCGCGGCGGTCCTCTTCGGCTGATACGTGACCTTGCGGATCAGGAGCTCGAACGGCCCGCGGTAGTCGGCCCGGCGCATCTGGTCCGCAAGCACGACAGTCGCCAGCCAGGTCGCGACGGCCAGCAGCGCCGTCGTGGTCGTGGTGAGGGCGCGCGACAGGTCGAGCAGGTATGGCGTGAACGCGACGGCCCACACCACCGACTGGGACAGGTAGCAGGTCAGCGATCGTTGCCCGACCGCGGCGACCGCCAAGGTGATCGGACCTCGGCGGTCGCCCAGTCGGTGTGCGATCAGCACGATCAAGGCGGCGTACCCGAAACCCCCGAGGACCCCGGTCGCGTCGTGCAGTGGACCGAGGATCGTGAGTGCGTGATCGCTCGGCCGGTTCAGTACGCCGCCGATGACCAGGGAGACCGGGAGGGCGCCGGCGATCGCGACCGTGAGTCCGAGGAGGGCCGTCGTACGGAGCAGGGTGAGGTACTGCGCCGGGCGCTCGAGGATGCGGCGGCGGCCGGCCCACAGTCCGACCATGAACGGTGTGACGAAGCCGATCCAGCCGAGGCCGGCGATGAACGGCTGCACGGTGATGCGGTCCGCGAACTGACCGAGGAGGTCCGTCGGGAGCATCGACGGATCGGGGCGGTCGGCGGACACCGCCAACGCGTCATCGGTCGGCAGCGCGGTCATGATCAGGACGAACCCGGCGACGACGAAGAGCCAGCGGTCCTCCCAACGCAGCACGCAGACACCGAGGAACAGCAGGACGCCGTACGCCGCGAGGATGTCGCCGACGTAGAGCAGCATCGCGTGCAGGAAGCCGAGTACGACGAGGAACAGCGAGCGGCGCCAGAGGAGTTTGCGGATCTGACCCCAGTCGCGGCCGGCCTCGCGTTGGCGGCGGACGATCTGCGCGACGCCGTACCCGAAGAGCACACCGAACATCGGGAAGGCGCGACCGTCGACGAACGTGGCAATCACCGTGGCGACTACGCGGTCGACGACCGAGCCGTCGGTCGGGAAGCCGCCGAGCACGTGGTCGCTGTCGATGAAGTAATGCGAGTTGGCGAAGGCAATGAACAGCAGCATGAAGCCGCGGGCGAGATCCGGACCCAGGGCGCGTTCGCTCAGGCCGGTCGGTCCGCTGGGGGTGCTCATGGTGTCATTCAACCGACTGCGGCGCGGACGTTCATCCGACGAAAGTGCCTGACCGGTGAACCTTCGTCGCTGTTCGATAGGCGCATGTACGACGAAGTCCTGACCCAGTGGCAGCGGGGGTGGTCGGCGTCGCGTGGGTGGACCGACTACCAGCACGTCGACGACGTCATCGTCGTACGGATCGGCGAACCGCAACGACGGGTCGAATACATCGCCACCGAGTCGAACGCGCGCGCCGCGGCGCGCCTCGCGTTGACCGATTGCAACCCGCCCGGTACGTCGTGGCTCACGATCGCGACCGACGATCCGCAGCGGGTGGCGGGTGATCTGGTGCCGCTGGAGTTCGTCCGCACCGAGTGGCTGATGTCGGTCGCGCTGTCCGAGCACGCGAGCGCGCCGGTGCCCGCGCCGTACAAACTCGAGATCACCACGGCGCCGTCGATCATCGACGTCCACGTGTACGGGTACGGCGAACTCGCGGCCACTGGCAGGATGTCGCTCCTCCACACCGGCGCCGTCGCCGACATGATCCAGACCGACCCGGCCCACCGCCGCCGCGGCCTCGCCCGCGCCGTCATGACAGCCCTCGCCGAAACCGCCATCACCCACGGCGTCCCGCAAGCCCACCTAGCAGCCTCCCCCGAAGGCCGCCCCCTCTACGAGTCCCTCGGCTGGACCACCATCACCCCCCTACTGGTAGCCCGAACCGCAACAACCCCAACCCCATGAAACCGTAGTTGCGAACGTCTCGCGGGTGGGCGAGTTCATTCGGCGTACGTAAGACGTTGGTGAGGGGCGTGGGGTCGCGGGGCTGGAACCAGTAATGTGCTCCCGTGCCTCAGCTTCGGGTAGCTCTTGCTCAGCTCAATGTGACCGTGGGTGATATCGACGGGAACACCGACAAGATCGTCGCGTGGACCCGGAACGCGGTCGAGCGAGGCGCGCACGTGGTCGCGTTCCCGGAGCTCGGGCTGACCGGTTACCCGGTGGAGGACCTGGCGCTGCGGGCCTCGTTCGTGGACGCCTCGCAGACCCGGATCCACAGCCTCGCGAAGCGACTCGCCGACGAAGGACTCGGCGACATCGTGGTGATCTGCGGGTACCTCGATCGCGCCAGCGGTACGGCGATGGGTATCGACCGCCTCGGCCGCCCGAAGGGCTCCCCCACCAACTCCGCGGCCGTCATCCACCAGGGCCGCGTGGTGACGAGTGCCGTCAAGCACCACCTGCCGAACTACGGCGTGTTCGACGAGTTCCGGCACTTCGTCCCCGGCAACACCCTGCAGGTCGTCCGGATCCACGGCGTCGACGTCGCGCTCGTGATCTGCGAGGACCTCTGGCAGGACGGCGGCCCGGTCGCGGTCACCCGCGCGGCAGGCGCCGGTCTGCTCATGGTCGTCAACAGTTCGCCGTACGAGGCCAACAAGGACGACGTCCGCGGAGACCTCGTACGCCGCCGCGCCCGCGAGGCCGGCTGCGCGCTCGCCTACGTCAACCTCGTCGGCGGCCAGGACGAACTGGTCTTCGACGGCGACTCGCTGATCGCTGACGCCGAAGGCACCGTGTTCGCGCGGGCTCCGCAGTTCGAGCAGGGCAGCATGATCGTCGACCTCGATCTCCCTGCCGCATCAGGTACTCCGTCCGGTACGCACGAAGGCATCGAGATCGTGCACACCGTCCTGCAGGAGGAACCACTCCCGGAGTACGACGCGATGCCGCCGAACATCGCGCCGCGACTCAGCGACGAGGCCGAGATGTACGGCGCGATCGTCACCGGCCTGCGCGACTATGTGCAGAAGAACGGCTTCAAGTCCGTCCTGCTCGGACTGTCCGGCGGCATCGACTCCTCGCTGGTCGCCGCGATCGCCTGCGACGCGGTCGGCCGCGAGAACGTCTTCGGGATCTCCAACCCGAGCGTCTACTCCAGCGACCACTCCAAGGACGACGCCGCCGAACTCGCCGCGCGCACCGGCCTGAACTACCGCGTCATACCGATCCAGCCGATGGTGCAGCCGTTCCTCGACACACTCGGGTTGACCGGGCTGGCCGAGGAGAACCTGCAGGCCCGGGTCCGCGCCGTGGTGTGGATGGGATTGTCGAACGCCGACGGTCACCTGGTACTTGCTTGCGGCAACAAGTCGGAGCTGTCGGTCGGGTACTCGACGATCTACGGCGACGCGGTCGGCGGCTACGCACCGTTGAAGGACGTCCCGAAGACCCTGGTCTGGCGGCTCGCGAAGTGGCGCAACGCGGACGCCAAGGAGAAGGGGCAGCAGCCCCCGATCCCGGAGAACTCGATCGCCAAACCCCCGTCGGCCGAGCTTCGCCCGGGGCAGCAGGACACCGACTCGCTGCCGCCGTACGACCTGCTCGACGACATGCTGGACGACTACGTCGAGCAGGACCGCGGCAGCGCCGAACTGGTCGCGGCCGGATTCGATACCGAGCTGGTCACCAAGGTGATCCAGCTCGTCGACCGAGCGGAGTACAAGCGCCGGCAGTACCCACCGGGCCCGAAGATCACGCACAAGGCCTTCGGACGGGACCGCCGGTTGCCGATCACCAATGCATGGCGTGAGGACGCACGGAAGGCAGCCGAGCACTGAGCGACTCCTGGCGGTACCGCCCAACCCAACCCGACAATGGGGTCCAAGAATCCGCGTGGGGTTCCCCCGAGGACCTGCACGACCGTTCCGGCCTGCCCAAAGAAAGTTACGGCGAGAGTCGCGGTGACAGTTACCGGGACAGTCGCGGTGACGGTTACCGGGACAGTTATGGCGACAGTTACCGGGAGGATGTGAGCGATCGCTCACCTACAGGCGGTGGCGCTCACCCTCCGCATCGGTGGGACGATGAAGACATGGTTGACAACTTCACGTCGGCCGGTACCCAGGGTGATGACGAGGAGCTGCCGTCGCCGTACGGGACCGGACCGAAGAACCGGGCAACCGAGGAGCACCGCCGCTCGGACTACGACAACGACCCCTGGCACGAGCGCGGCTCCGGTCTAGGCCTCGACCCGTCGCCGTCGCTGCCGAACGCACCCCGCACGTACGAGCGCGGGCCGGTACCGCAGCAGCCGTATGTCCCGAAGCCACCGTTCCTGCCGAGCGCACCACCGCCGCCGGGACAACCGCCGGCGCGGAGTGAGCGGCCGGAGTACTACGGAGAGTCGCGCGAGGAGTCGTACGGGTACCAGGAGCAGAGCCCGTTCCGGCCCCAGCCGCCGGCGCAGCAGCCCGCACCAGGGTCGCAGCCGCCGCAGCAGGGTCGGCCGAGTCCGTTCGGTCCTGGGTCGGGGAGCAATGGTGCGCCGGGTGGGCGGCAGCAGCCGCCCGGTCAACAGAGCAGCCAGCAGGGCGGCCAGCAAGGGAGTCAGCAGGCCGGACAGGTAGGCGGTCAGGCTGAGGGTCGGCAGGGCGGTCAGGTTGACGGTCGGCCGCAGGGTGGTTCGCAAGGTGGTTCTCAGCCTGGGCAGCAGTCGCCCGGTCAGCCGCCGCTTCGGCCGCCGGCGCCGCCGTCGAGCAACGGCGTGACTCAGCGGCCGCAACAGTCGTCGAACGGCAGCACCAACTGGGGCAGCCCGGCACCACAGTCCGGCACGCCTTCCCAGGCAGGCAGCCAGCCGCCGTCACAACCCCCGTCGCCATCGCCGTCCTCGCCGTCGCCGTCCTCGCCGTCGCAGTCGTCGTCGAGCAACGGGCTAAGCCACGAACACAGCAACGGCTTGAGCCATGGGTCGAGCAACGGGCCCGGCAATAGCTCCAGCAACGGTCTGGGCAGTGGTTCGAGCAACGGGCTCGGCAATAGCTCGAGCAACGGGTTGGGCAGCGGTTCGAGCAACGGGCTGGGCAGCGGCTCCAGCAATGGCCTGAGCCACGGGTCGAGCAACGGGCTGGGCAAGAGCTCGAGCAACGGGCTCGGTAGTGGTTCGAACAATGGGCTGGGTGCTGGGTCGAGCAGCGGGTCGAGCAAGGGGTTGACCGGTGGGTCGAGTAACGGCCTGAGCAATGGGATGAGTGGCGGGTCGAGCAACGGGCTGAGTAATGGGTTGGGTCACGGGGTGAGCAACGGCTTGAGCTCGCAGCAGCCGCCGCGGCCGCCACAGCGCCTGCAGCCCCCGAACGCCACCCACGGCCACGATGCGGGACGCGAGCAAGAGCCGGGGCGCGGGCAGGACCCCGTACGCCGGCACGAGCCAGGCCCAGGCCCCGAGCCCGTCTGGGGCCACGAACCGGACCGTGGGCAGGAGACTGCACGGGCGCACGAGAGCGGTCGGGCGCGGGACGAACGGCAGGCCCGCGAGGACGCTCAGCGCCGCGAAGAGCTGCTTCGCCGCGAGGATGCACCGCGCCGCGATGAGGGACAGCGGCTTGAGGACGGACAGTGGCGCGGCAACGTCCAGGGTCGAGACGACCTGCAGCAGCGGGACGATGCCGGGCGGCAGGACGGCGCGCAGCAGCGCGCGGATGGACAGCGGCGCGAAGAGCTGCAGCGGCACGAAGAAGCGCAGCGGGGCGACGGCGTGCAGCGGCGGGACGGTGTGCAGCCGCGCGACGAGGCGCTGGGGCGTGATGGTGTGCGGCAGGAAGAAGCGCAGCGGCAGGGGGATTTGCGGCGGCGGGAAGAGGCTCGGCGGCAGGAGGTTGGGGCTGAGGGGCGGTCGGCCCATGAAGGTGGGGAGGCGCCGGCTGGGCCGGTCGAGTCGCCGACGATTACGGCGTACCTGCCGGACATGATCGACGCGTATCAGCAGGCGCCGGGGCAGGACAGCGGGTATCCGTCCGACCCGAGTGCGGAGTACGAGAGCAACGCGCCGATGACCGAAGGAGCCGGTACGCCGAGGCGCTCGGTGGGTGCTCGTCGGCGCGCGGGCGTGCAGCAGGATGCGCCGAGTCAGGTACCGACCGAGCAGGTCACCTCGCATCGCGCGGCCCGACGGGCCCAAGCGTCCACGAACCCCGCGGCTGAGACAGCCGCCGAGGTTCCAACCGCAGCCGCCGGCACCCCAGGCGGACCTGCCGCCAGCACTCCGAGCGCACCCGCTGCCGGACCGAGCGCACCCGTCGTTCAGGGCGCGACCGCTGCCGGGACAACCGCACCCGTTGCCGGGCCGAGTGCTGGTCAGGGTGCTGCGGGTGAGGGGCCGAAGCGGCCGCGGCGGTATCGGGTTCATCATTTGCGGGACTTCAAGAACCGTGGCGAGAAGTGGGCGATGCTGACGGCGTACGACCAGTACTCCGCCGAGATCTTCGACCAGGCCGGTATTCCGGTGCTGCTGGTCGGCGACTCCGCCGCCAACAACGTGTACGGGTACGACACGACGCTGCGGGTCACCGTCGACGAGCTCATTCCGTTGGCGCGGGCTGTGGCCGGTGCGGTCGACCGGGCGCTCGTCGTCGCGGATCTGCCGTTCGGTTCGTACCAGGCGTCGCCCGAGCAGGCCTTCCACACCGCGGTGCGGTTCATGAAGGAAGCCGGCGTGCACGCGGTGAAGCTGGAAGGCGGGCGCACCGTCGTACCGATGGTGGAGAAGCTGACGCAGTCCGGTATCCCGGTGATGGCGCACATCGGCTTCACGCCGCAGAGTGAGCACAGTCTCGGCGGATACCGGGTCCAGGGGCGTGGCGATCAGGCCGCGGCTCTGATCGACGATGCCGTCGCGCTCGCCGAGGCCGGTGCGTTCTCCGTCGTGCTCGAGATGGTCCCTGGGGACGTGGCCGCCGAGATCACCAAGCGGGTCCCGATCCCGACGATCGGTATCGGCGCGGGACGCGACACCGACGCCCAGGTGCTGGTCTGGCAGGACATGGCCGGCCTGCGATCCGGCACCATGCCGCGCTTCGTCAAGCAGTACGCCGATCTGCGCGGAATCCTCACCAGCGCGGCCGCGACGTACGCCGCCGAGGTGGCCTCGGGTGCTTTCCCGGGAGACGAGCACACCTTCTGACACGACTCCCCGTACCGCCCCGGTAGCTGTCCGAGAACTGTTCCGGGGCAACGCGCCGACCCCTTGTCCGACCGATGTCGTGGGTTCACGATGTTGGCGGCAAGGGGAGGCCACTGATGATCCGTCGATTCGTTGTTGCCACAGGGGTTTCGTTCGCGCTGGTCGCCGGAGCGTTGACTACGTTCCCGACCGCTACCGCGGCACCAGCTGCTCCACAGCCGGCGAGCTACACCCCACATCCGATCAAGTGGGGTCCGTGTACGGCGCCGAGCCTGGTGAAGCGTAAGGCTCAATGTGGGTTCGTCGAAGTGCCACTCGACTACAGCCGGCCGGGTGGCCAGAAGATCCAGCTGGCGGTGTCGCGGATCGCGCACAAGGCCGGGGTCAAGCCGCAGGGTCCGATGCTGGTGAACCCGGGTGGACCGGGTGGGTCCGGTCTGACGCTCGCGGTCCTCGGTGAGTTCGTGCCCAACCACGCCGGCGACGCGTACGACTGGATCGGTTTCGACCCGCGCGGTGTCGGCTCGAGCAAGCCGTCGCTGAGCTGCATCCCGGACTACGCCGGGTACAACCGTCCGCCGTACGTCCCGGTGACGCGGCAGATCGAGAAGGTCTGGCTGCAGCGCTCCAAGGCGTACGCCAAGGCGTGTGGCAAGGCCCAGCCCGCGTTGCTCAAGCACCTCACCAGTCTCGACACCGTGCGCGACATGGAAAGCATCCGGAAGGCGCTCCGCGCCCCGCAGATCAACTACTACGGGTTCTCCTACGGCACGTACATCGGCCAGGTGTACGGCACGCTGTACCCGAACCGTCTGCGCCGCGCAGTGTTCGACGGCGTCGTGGACGCGAAGCGCATCTGGTACCAGGCCAACATCGACCAGGACTTCGCCTTCAACAAGAGCGTCAAGGTCTTCTTCGCGTACGTCGCCGCGCACAACTCGACGTGGCACCTCGGCACCACCGAGGCCGCGGTCGAGCGGCTCTACTACGCGCAGCTGCACAAGCTCAACGGTCATCCGGCCGGCGGCAAGATCGGACCGGCCGAGTGGACCGACATCTTCACGGGTGCGGGGTACTACGTCTACGGCTGGGTCGACATCGCGGACGCGTTCGCGGCGTGGGTTCACAAGAAGGACGCGGCCGGACTGATCGCGCTGTACGGTACGCCGCCGTTCGACGACAACGGGTACGCCATCTACCTCGGCGTGCAGTGCACCGACACCCAGTGGCCGACCAACTGGCCGGCAGTGCGCCGCCAGAACTGGCAGGTCTACTTCAAGGCGCCGTTCCTGACCTGGGCGAACGCCTGGTTCAACGCACCGTGCCAGTACTGGCCCGCGAAGGCGAGTCACCCGGTGAAGGTCAACGGCAGCCGGGTCAAGAGCCTCTTGCTGATCAACGAGACGCTGGACGCGGCGACGCCGTACTCCGGTGCTCTGCAGACCCGTAAGACGTTCCCGAACTCGGTGCTGATCGAAGGTGTCGACGGAACCACGCACGCGGGATCGCTGTCCGGCGTGGCGTGCACCGACAACCGCATCGCGGCGTACCTGCAGACCGGTGCACTGCCACCGCGGCGGCCGGGGAACCGCTCCGACGTACAGTGCCCGCCGGTTCCTGCTCCGCAGCCGCCGAGTGCAGCCGCGGCGGCGACTTCTTCCGGCAGTACCAAGGCAGCGGCGCGGAAGGCGCTCGGCCTGTCAAATCCACGGCAGGGCTGAGCGCTCGGTCCAGTACTCCTCGGGTTGCTGGGCGAACTCGCTGAGCGGGCCGTCCACCCGATACGCGAGGTTGCTGGACAGTTGAGCGGCGGTGGTGGCTCCGCTGAGGACGATGTCGGTCCAGGGCTGAGCCACCGCGGCGCCGATGGCCAAGGCGTCGGGAGCGACGCCGTGCTGGTGAGCAAACTCGTTGAACGGGGTCTCACCAGCACGGGCCGTCAGGCGACCGTTGGCGACCGCTTCCTTGACGACGACGAACCACCCGGCGTCGTGCGCTTCCGCGAGCGCCGGGCCGGCCGACGGGTCGAGGACGTTCCACGTGGCCTGTACGGCGGAGAACGGCGTACTGCCGGACAGCGCCTTGCGGAGCGTCTCGGCCTGGCGCGGTCCGCTGGTGGACAGGCCGACGCGGACACCCGAATCAGCGAGCTCACGCAGTCGGTCGAGCAAGCGCTTGTCCGCGAGGGCGGGGCTGTCGGCGGTGAGGCTGTGCACCAGGTAGAAGTCCGGCGGTCCCCCGAGCGCCTCCAAGGTCTCGGGCCACTGCCGTTCGAAGGTTTCGAGGCTGTGGTCCTTCACCTCGTGCGTGTCGACGTCGTGCCGCCAGTCGGCGACGTACGTGTAGCCCCACTTGGAGCCGATGGTCAGTTCGGTACGTCGCTCCGGGGTCACCCACTCGCCGAGGAACTTCTCGGCAAGCCCGTACGAACGTGCGGCGTCGAAGTACCGAACACCGGCCTGCCAGGCCTGCTCCAGCAGCTCATGGGTCCGCACCCGCAGATCCTCGACCGCGCGCCCGGCCGGTAGGTCCTCGTCGTGCCCGAGGTTGATGTAACCGGGCCGCCCGACCGCGGCCAATCCGAGACCAATACGTGCCATGCCATCGATCGTAGATGTCCTCAGCAACCATGTCCGACAGAGTGAGACTCGCCGCACGACTCGACACAGCGACGGCTCTGTCCCTTAGCGTTTTGTGGTGTGAGCGAATCCCAGTTGCCACCACCAGGAACGGTCCGGCACCGTACGACGGCCCGCGTGCTGCCGGTGCGTCCGGACGGCAGGGTGCTGCTGCTGCACGGCTGGGACCCGCTGAAACCGCAGACGCCGTACTGGTTCACGATCGGCGGTGGCGTCGAAGCCGGCGAGACGGTTCTCGAAGCCGCGACCCGTGAGCTGCGTGAAGAGGTCGGCATCGTGTTGCCGACGGAAGCTCTCGGTACACCGGTCGCGACGAACACGATCGAGTTCGAGTGGGGCGGATGCCAGATCATCCAGCGCCAGACGTTCTTCGCGGTCGCGGTGGACCGCGTCGACGTGACGTTCGCGAACCAGGAGGAGCTCGAGCAGCAGACGATCAGCGCGCACGGCTGGTGGTACGGCGACGATCTCGAGGCGACCGGTCAGGCCGCGCACGTGACGATCCCCGGTCTGCTCCGTCAGGCCGCCGACGCGATCACGCTGCGCCGGGCCTCCTGAGTCAGCGCGCTCGCGCTTCTTTGAGCACCTTCTTCGGCACCTTCTTGTCGACCTCGTAGTGCACGCGATCGATCCGCTCGGCGCACCCGGCCTTGGACAGGCGCAGCAGGACCACCGGGCACTTCTTGCACCTCGGCTTGTCCTTGCAGCACTTCTTCTTCGCGGTCATCGACGGCACCCGGCAAGAGTAGGTGAGGCATACCTAACCGTCTAGATGACACGGCAGCGATCGTGGCGGACGTCACTCCAGCTGTCCGGTCAGCAGTTCCCGCGCTTCGACCAGTGACGGGCCGTACCAGGTGAGGTGCCGGCCCGATACACAGCGCGCGGGTTTACCGAACGCCTCCGGGCCGTCATCGGGAGAAAACGCATAAGGCTCGTCCGGCAACACCACCACGTCGTACTCCGGTAACGCGTCGGGATCGAATCGCGGATAACGTTCGCCGGATTCTTGGAACACGTTGTCGATGCCGATCCGGGACAGCAGATCGCCGGCGAACGTGTCCCGTCCCAACGTCATCCACGGCCGTCGCCAGATCGGTATCACGGCCCGCCGCCGCATTCCGGCGTACGGCGTGCTCCACACCTCGCGCGCATCGGTCAGCCAGGACGGTTCGGTGCCGATGATCGCGGACAGCATGCGACCGAGTGAGTCGAGTGATTCGGGCACCGTCGTCGGCGCCGTCACCCAGACCGCGATTCCACTACGCCGCAACGTGTCGAGATCGACCGCGCGATTCTCTTCGGCGTTCGCGACGACGACGTCCGGCAGCATTTCACGGATGCGCTCGATGTCCGGGTTCTTGGTACCGCGAACACGCGTCACATCGAGGTCCGCGGGATGCGTACACCAGTCGGTCGCACCAACGATTTTCGCCGGATGCGTGACAGCGATCGACTCCGTCAACGACGGCACGATGCTCACCACGCGATGCACTTCGTCGGGTAGTTCGACGACGCTGTGGAGGTCGTCGTACGCGCTCTTCATCGGCTCTTCGCACCTCCTGTTCGCAGGACGTTGCCGAGGACAACACTCGCCGATCGGGGCAGTTCGACGCCGGATTGAGCGCGTGTCGCCAAGAATTTCTGAAGAGTATCCGGCATGCTCGGGCCTCGGCGGAATCCCTTCTGCACAAGGATTCTCGGCATTTGCCCGCCGCTTTGCCGCCAGTTCGCCTTAACCTGCGAACGTTTCGGGTGCTTTACGTGGGCCACAACTGTTGTCATCATCATGACGACGAGGAATCCACCGTGGTTTTCCTCAGCCGCACCAAGGAGGCAGAGTGCCAGCCAAGAAGGCAGCCGCAGGGAAGGCGACAGCCAAAAAGGCTTCTCCCGCCAAGAAGACTGTCGCGAAGAAGACCAGCGCCGCGAAGACGACGACCGCGCGCAAGGTCAGCGCAGCAAAGAAGACAGCGACGAAGAAGGTGAGTGCGGCCAAGAAGACCGCCGCCACGAAGACGGTGGCGAAGAAGGCGCCGGCCAAGAAGGCGACCGCGAAGAAGACCGTCGCGAAGAAGGCCCCCGCCAAGAGGGTCGCGGCGAAGAAGACCGTTGCCAAGAAGGCCCCGGCGAAGCGCACGACCGCGGCCAAGAAGACCACGGCCACGAAGACCGCCGCGAAGAAGACGACGACCGCGAAGCGGACCACCGCCGCCAAGAAGACGACGGCCGCGAAGAAGACCGTCGCCAAGAAGGCACCGGCGAAGCGCGCCACCGCAGCCAAGAAGGTCGCGGCGAAGAAGGCTCCGGCGAAGAAGACCGTTGCCAAGAAGGCGCCGGCGAAGAAGGTCGCCGCCAAGAAGTCACCGGCGCGGACCGCCGCGAAGAAGGCGCCCGCGAAGCGCGTCGCTGCGAAGAAGACGGCGGTCCGCAAGACCGCCGCGAAGAAGGCACCGGCGCGTAAGGCCCCGGCCCGCAAGACCGCGGCCAAGCGCGTCGCTCGTTGATCCGGGCGTCTGTCCGCGCGACGTCACGGCGTACCAAACCTGAGGGGCACCACCGGCTTCGGTGGTGCCCCTCGGTTCGTCACTGCAGCCGGACTCAGTCGTCGTCCCATTTCGGGTCGTTGTCCCAGTTCTCGTTGCGTTCCTGGACCTTGTCCATCGCGCGCGCGGCTTCTTCCGGCGAGCTGTACGGCCCGAGCCGGTCGCCGGACTTCGCACCTTGGTACGGCTCGACCTTGCCTGTCTTCGTGTTGTAGTACCACTCGTTGCTGTGATCGTCACTCATCTGGATGACCACCTCCTGGGAGTCTTGTCGCAGCTCACTAGAATGATGCCACCATGTCTGTCCTTACTGCTGGCGTCATTTCGCCGCGCCGCGACGTACCTGCATCCATCCCGCGACCGGAGTACGTCGACAAGCCGGCGCCGACGCCGTTCGACGGGTCGTACGTGACGCCGCCGGAGTTGATCGACAAGATGCGGGTCGCGAGCAAGCTCGCCGCGCAGGCGTTGCAGGCCGTCGGTGCGGCCGCGAAGCCGGGCGTGACGACCGACGAGCTGGACGCGGTCGGGCATCAGTACCTGATCGAGCGGGACGCGTACCCGTCGACGCTCGGCTACCGCGGATACCCGAAGTCGCTGTGCACGTCGGTGAACGAGGTGATCTGCCACGGCATCCCCGACGACCGTCCGCTCGAGGACGGCGACATCGTGAACGTCGACATCACGGCGTACCTGGACGGTGTGCACGGTGACACCAACGGGACGTTCCTGGTCGGCGACGTCGACGAGGAGAGCCGGCTGCTGGTCGAGCGCACCCACGAGGCGCTGAGCCGCGGCATCAAGGCGGTCAAGCCCGGTCGCCGGGTGAGCATCATCGGCCGGGTAATCGAGTCCTACGCGAAGCGCTTCGGGTACGGCGTGGTGCGCGACTTCACCGGTCACGGCATCTCCACGTCGTTCCACTCCGGGCTGATCATCCCGCACTACGACGACGAGCGCTTCGACGACCTGATCGAGCCCGGGATGACGTTCACCATCGAGCCGATGCTGACACTGGGCACCTACGAGTACGACCTGTGGGACGACGGCTGGACCGCCACCACGAAGGACAAGTCCCGCACCGCCCAGTTCGAACACACCCTGGTAGTCACCGACACCGGCGCCGAGATCCTCACCCTCCCGTGACCGTCACGCAGTACGACCGCGCCCGCCTGGCCGGCGTGATCGCACTGTCCGACGCTGAGGGTTGGCCAAGCCTCGTCACCGACACCGCGGAAGACTTCTACGCATCCTTCGAGCACCGAACCCTCTCGGGCTTCCGTATCTATCCGTAGCCGTTCCCGCGCCGCCAAGCTACGGCCAGGGCGAGATCGTGGGGGGGCTAGATGTTGCGCGCCGACCTCGCCATCGGCAGCGCATAGCGCCGTACCCCTCACCGGAGCCCAACGGGGAGGTCCTCGGATATCAGAGAATCCTGGGTGGGTGGTGGATCAGTCGAGGGATCGCCCCGGACTGCGAAGCGGGCGGCTTCCTGCATCGTGGCTTCGTCTGCGGACCACCGACCCGAACGCCGACCGCGCACAGCAGGTCCCGTGGCGGCATTGGCAGCTGGCCGCGGGGCAGCGGTTGCCGCGAGGAGAGCTGACACTGTTGGTCTCGGTTGGGGTGGTGGGTCGGCCCAGCTCGGCCGGGACACCTGGACGTGTCCATCGATGATGGTGATGATCCAGTGGCCGTCGTGGAGGGACCTATGGTGTCCGCGGCAGAGGAGAACCAGGTTGTGGATCGCAGTCTCGCCGCCGTCGATCCACGACCTGAGATGGTGCGCGTCGCAGTGGATCGGCGGCGCACCGCAGACCACGCAGCCCTTGTCGCGGACGTTCAAGGCGCGGCGCATCGCCCGTGTCACCAGGCGTTCGGCCCGCCCGACGTCGAGAGGTTCGGAGTTCGAGCCGAGCACCAGCGGGATGATCTTCGCGTCGCAGGCCATTCGACGGATCGCCGCGGCTGAAAGACCATCGCCGTACACCAGGTCGCCGGTCGCGCCGGCGGCGGCAGACTTCAGGTCCTCGAAATCGATGGTGACGGTGATGTTCGCCTTCGCACCGAATCCGGGCACCCACCTTTCCAGGTCGGATGCGGCCCGGTCATCGGCTACACCATCGAAGGGAAGGACCTCGGCACCCGTGGGACGCGTATCGGCGGTGGGTGGCTGGAGGCCCATGCCGGCGCGGGCTTTGAAGTCAGTGTCGGTGGCTGCCGCGGCGATCGTCAGGGTGGACGTGAGCGCGTCCGCTTGGCGCTTCTCGCGGGATCGCGGGTCGAGCTCACCGTCGACGGTCTTGTGCGGTCGAGCCACCGCGTGGACGCGGGATCGGAGTAGCTCGGCGTGCTCGTTGGCCAGGTAGCCGCGAAACTTCACGCCGTTCTCGGCCTCGATCAGGGTCAGTGACTCGCGCTCGTACGCCGCGTTCTCGTCGGGCTCGGGGCCGTCGGAGTCCAGCAGGTCACAGATCTCTTTGGCGGCCTTGGCAAGCTCGCCTGGGCACAGGTGTCCGGCGAGGTTGACCAACTGTTCCTCTGCGACGTCGAGGTCTGCTACCGGGACTCTGGACCGAACCCGCTCCAGCGCGGTGACGATCGCGTTCGCCTGGGCCGGACGCAGCGGCCGGGTCTCGTCGGTCAGGGCTTTCGACACGGCGCCGTACTTCGGCAGTCTCCGGGCGAGCTTCAGGTCGCGGTGGGCCTCGCGGCGGTCGATGCGGTGGCGCATGGCAAGCAACTCGGCAGTGTCGCGAGCGCCAAGTTCTTCGGCAAGACCGGTCTCGTCGATGCGGGCAACCAACTGCAGGCGGTAGGTGAGCAACCAGGCGACGGCAGCGTCGACCTGGTCGAGAGTCGGCAGCAGCTCGCTGTCGCCCATCGACCACACCGGCCGCTCGCCCAGAGGTTCCATGCCCACAACGATAGACATAGCCACCGACAGTTCTCGAACCAGAATCCTCTTGTTTTGAAGGAGATTCGGTTGTCAACAGATGGAAAGATCATCCGTCGCGGAAGCCCAGATCACGGTACAGTGAGAGTGCGGGCACGTTGTCGTCATCGACTCGCAAAGCAACGGTTGTCGCAGCACAGCAGGCGAGCAAGAACTGGTACGGCGATCGGCTCCGTCGCGCCGGGGTGGCGGATGAGGATCATCGGTTGGAAGACGCGGTGATGAAGGTGCCGAGGTCGGCGGACTGCTGGATGCGGGACTGTTCGTGGATGTACATCATGTGGCCGGCCGGGTAGTACTTCGTCTCGATGTTGGTTGTGAGTTCGGACGGGATCTGCAGGCGAGCCAGCGTGTGTTCGGTGGCGAAGTACGGCGTGGCGCCGTCGTAGTGGCCGGAGGCGACGTGGACCTTGAGGTGTGGGTTGACGCGCATCGCCTCGGCGAGTTTGTCCGCGACGGTGATCTGCTGGCCTTCGAACTCCTTGAAGGACCAGCCGCGCGCGGCGTCCATGTTGAGGATCTCGTACGGCAGGTCGTTCTCGTACCCGAGCTCGACGCGCACGTAGTGGTTGAGCGCCGCGGAGTACGGACCGGTGATCGCGTTCATCGACGGGTCCCGCTCCGGCTTCTCCGAGCCGTAGTCCGCGTTCCATCCGGTGAACCGCCCGTCGAGCCGCCCGACGGTCTGCCGGCGCGAGCGCAGCAGTTCGCCGTAGAACCGCTCGTGCTCGATCCGCAGGTTGACCCGGTCGATGTAGTCCTCGCTCAGCCCGGTCAGCGCCGCCAGCCGGGTGACCACCTCGGCGCGGTAGTCCGCCGGGATCCGGTTGCCCTGGGCAAGCGCATTCGGGTACCGCCCGGCCGCGAACCGTTCGGCGTCCGCGAGCACGTCCTCGAGCGACCGGTCCGGGATCAGGCCGTGGTAGTGCGCGATCGCGGCGTACGTCGGCAGGAACAGCGTGTACGGCAGGTCGTTGCCGGGCGAGAAGTCGAGGGTGCCGAATTCCAGCACCATCGAGATCAGTATGATGCCGTTCAGGTACATCCCGTACCGCTCCTGCAGGTGCGCGGCGAGCCCCGCCGCCCGCGTCGTACCGTACGACTCGCCGGCCAGGAACTTCGGCGACATCCACCGCCCGTTCCGCGACGTCCACAGCCGGATCACCTCGCCGACGGACTCCAGGTCGCGGGTGAACCCGTGGTAGTCCCCCGGCTTCTCCCCCTCGGCGGCCCGCGAGAACCCGGTCGACACCGGGTCGATGAACACCACGTCGCTGTACTTCAGCAACGTCTCGGCGTTGTCGACGATCGCGTACGGCGGCGGCGCGAGGTCGCCGACGTCACCGGACACGACGCGGCGCGGACCGAGCAGACCGAGGTGCAACCAGATGCTCGACGAGCCCGGACCACCGTTGAACGCGAACGTCACCGGACGGTCCTTGGCATCCGCACCGTCCAGCGTGTACGCGGTCAGGAACACCTCCGCCTTCGGCTTCAGCCCGTCGAACGTACCGTCGGTGACAACCTCCTGGCGGAGCACGATCCGTCCCGTGGTCGCCGTGTACCGCAGCTCCTGCCCGTCGACGGTCACCGTGTGCTGAGTCGTCACCAGATCGTCGACCGGCGCAGCCGGCTTCGTCTCGGTAGTCGCGCCCGCCTCGGTCTTCGCTTCGGACCCCGGCTTCGATTCGGTGTGCTCGTCGTTCGCCATGTCGAGCACCTTAATCCACCCCGGCAGCGGCTAGCTTTGGGTTATGGCGACGATTCTGCACATCGCGTTCGTGGACCAGTGGGAGGCGGCGGTCGAGGCCGGCTGCTACCGGTGGTCGACCCGCGGCAAGAGCCTCGACGACGGCGCCACGTTCATCCACGCCTCCCGCCCCGAGCAGGTCGCGATGGTGGCGAACTTCGCGTACGACGACGTGGACGTGCCGCTGTGCCTGCTGGTGATCGACCCCGCGCGACTGGTGTCCGCGCTGTGCGACGAGGACCTGGAGGGCACCGGGATCAGCTTCCCGCACATCTACGGTCCGCTGAACCTGGACGCGGTGGTCGAGGTACGCCCGTACCGGCGCGGTGCCGACGGGCTCTGGCCGGAGGTACCGGCCGATCACTCGCTCCGTTCGTGATGCGACCGCCGAGGCCGTATCCTGAGGTGACGGAACGGGTCGGTCGGGCGATCGCGTCGTCCGCGTCAGCGGGCGCCGAGGAAAGTCCGGACTCCACAGGGCAGCGTGGTGGGTAACGCCCACCCGGGGCAACCCGCGGGACAGTGCCACAGAGAACAGACCGCCAGCGGCTCCGACGAACCCCGTGGTTCTGAGGAGTGCGGGTGAGGGTGAAACGGTGGTGTAAGAGACCACCAGCTCCGCAGGTGACTGCGGAGGCTCGGTAAACCCCACGTGGAGCAAGGCCAAGAAGGGCGGCGGGAGACCACTGCCCGCGCGAGCGTTCGAGGGCTGCCCGCCCGAGCTCGCGGGTAGGCTGCTGGAGGTGGCCGGCAACGGTCACCGTAGATGGATGATCGCCACAACAGAATCCGGCTTACGGACCGGCCCGTTCCCCCCAACCCGCCCGCCGTCGCGCGGGCGTAATTCGTTGGTGGCCGGCGACTGCGACGCCTTACAGTCGAGAGCAAGACAGACCTGAGTGGGCCGGAGTCGATCGGTTACCACTTCTCATGGGCGGGTCGCCGGTTCGAGTCCGGCCGCCGGGTGAGAGCCCGACGTAGCTCAGATGGCAGAGCAGCTAAACGCCGGTCGACGCACCACGTCCGCTCAGGCCTGTCTTTTCCATGCCCGAAAACGTCAGGAGAGAAAGGACATGTCCACAGACCCGCTGGCTCTGATCAGCACTCGGGAGACACGACAGGACGAGCACGCCGACCCGCGGCAGCAGAAGAACCGCGCCGGTGGGTACACCTTCGTCCAGGACGACCTCGCCCGGCTGCACCGGTTCCTCACGCTCGGGACGACCGGAGGCACCTACTACGCCTCCGAACGCGAACTGACGAGGGAGAACGCCGGACTGGTCCTGGAGCTCGCGACGAAGCGCTCGGCCGAGGTCGTGGCCGCCGTACTGGACATCTCCCTCGCCGGTCGCGCACCGAAGCAGGACCCGGCGCTGTTCGCACTCGCGGCCGCGGCGAAGCTCGGTGACGACGACGGACGTCGCGCCGCGCTGGCCGCCGTACCGCTGGTGGCGCGGACCGGCACGCACCTGTTCCGCCTCGCCGGTTACCTGGAGCAGTTCGGTGGCTGGGGCCGTGGCACGCGACGAGCGATCGGCAACTGGTACGTCGACCCGGATCGCACCGTGGACTCGGTCGCGTTCCAGGTGCTCAAGTACCGTCAGCGCAACGGCTGGTCGCACGCGGACCTGCTCCGCCTGTCGCACCCGAAGACGACAGAGCCGGTACGTCGGGAGCTGTTCGACTGGATCCACGGTCGGCCGGCGGATCTGTCGGGACTGCCACTGCTGACCGCCTTCGAGCGGCTCCAGGCCGCGACCGACGTCACCGAGGTGGCCGACGTCATCGCCCTCAACCGTGGACTGTCGTGGGAGATGATCCCGGACCGGTTCCTGAACGAGCCGCGGGTCTGGGAGGCCCTGCTCGCGAACGGACTCCCGCAGACCGCACTGCTCCGGCAGCTCCCCCGCCTCACCCGGCTGGGACTGCTCGAGCCGCTCGGTTCGTGGGCGCGGGTCGTCGCGGACCAGCTCGCGGACGCGACCCGGCTGCGGAAGGCACGGGTGCACCCGGTCAACGTACTCGTTGCCCAGCGCACCTATTCGTCCGGGCACGGTGTCCGCGGCGGTGGGCAGTGGACGCCGTCACAGCCGATCGTCGACGCGCTCGACGCCGCGTTCTACCTCGCGTACGACGCGGTCGAGCCGACCGGCAAGCGGATGCTGCTCTCCCTCGACGTGTCGGGGTCGATGGCGGCGCAGGTGTCGGGGCTGCCGATCAGTTGCCGCGAGGCGTCGGCCGCGCTGGCTCTCGTCACGGCCGCGACCGAGTCGTCGTACGAGATCGTCGGCTTCACCAGCAAGGGCGACTACCGGAAGACCGCGCTGACGTCGCTGCCGATCTCACCGCGGCTGCGGCTCGAGACGGCGATCCGGGCGGTGTCGCGCCTGCCGTTCGGCGGGACGGACTGCTCGCTGCCGATGCAGTACGCGCTGCAGCGGAAGCTCGCGATCGACACGTTCGTGATCTACACCGACAACGAGACCTGGCACGGGCAGATCCACCCGCACCAGGCCCTGCAGCAGTACCGGCAGCGGATGGGGATCGACGCTCGCCTGGTCGTGGTCGCGATGACCGCGAACGGCAGCACGATCGCCGACCCGTCCGATCCGGGCATGCTCGACGTCTCCGGGTTCGACAGCGCGGTCCCGGGTCTGATCGGCGACTTCGCCCGCGGTACCTGATGTAGCTAGTGACAGTGCTCCTCGGCCGGCGGCCCTGGGATGCGGCCCGCGGGCTTCTCCCAGGGCTCCTGCCGGCCGAGGGCGGTGCGGTCGAGGGCCGTGACGGTGAAGGTCATCGAGTCCGGCCCGCGACCGTACGTCGAGTACGTATGGAAGACGTCCGTCCCGACGCGAAGGAAGCAGCTCAGACCGTGCAGGTCGAACGGCTGCTGCCCCTGGGTGTGGCCGTTGTTCGGCAGCACGTCCCACTCGGCCTTCGAGCGGTAGTTGTACTCGAACGGCTGCACCGACTCGTCGAGTGTCACGTGGTAGTCGTAGTTGAAGTCGTTCCCGTGCGACGAGTACCACGGGTAGCTCCACCCCCGCTCCGTCCGGTACGCCGCGAGCTTGTCGTACGGCGCCCGCGAGACCATCGCGAACGTGGTGTTCACCCCGTGCATCGCGTCCACCGACCCGATCTCGTCGACGAACCCGGTGCAGTTCGGGCAGCCCGCCTCCCACTCGGGCTGGAACATGAAGTGGTACACGACCAACTGGTCACGCCCCTCGAAAAGCTCCAGCAGACTGGCCGATCCGTCCGCGCGGTCAGGGCCGGCGAACACGTACGGTTTGTCCACCAGCACCATCGGCAGTTCCCGACGGCGCGTGTTGAGCGCGTCGTACTGCTTCGTGAACGCCTTCTCCTCCGCCAGCAACGCCCGGCGGGCCTCCAGCCACTCGTCCCGGGACACGACGTCCGGCAAGTTCATCGCTACTCCTCTGTCAACGGCGATCGGCACCGATCAGCAGGGACGTCGGAGCCGGTACCCACAATTCGACATCAGGCTCAGATATCCGAGTGCAGGCGGCCGTGAAGGTGCCAGTCGTGCCAGCCGTCGGCGTGCTTGATCGCCCCCCGCAGCGTTCCTTCGAGCCGGTATCCGGTCCGCTCGGCGACCCGGCAGGACGCGGTGTTGGCCGTGGAGTGGTGGATGCTCAGCCGGTTGAACCCGATCAGTCCGAAGGCCCAGGCCGACAATGCATCCACGGACCGCGCGGCAACTGCCTTACCGCGAGCCTCAGGCACCACCCAGTAGGACAACCCAGCTGATCCCTCGGCGAGCGACACGTCACGCAGTCCGACCTGACCGAGCGGCTGGTCGTACTCGTCGACGACAGCCCAACTCGCGGCGGTCTCGGCGTCCCAGCGATCGACCCACTGCCGGACCCACTCACCCGCCTCGTCGAGCGTGTCGAGCCGCCGAACGTGCCAGCGCTGGATGTCAGCACCGGCGAACGCCCCTTGCACCATCACGGCATCGCTCCCCCGCCAAGGCCGCAGTACCAATCCGTCGGCGGTCGCCAGACGCGGCTGCGAGGCGTCCCGCAGTGTTCCCTCGGGTAAGGCCGGATCCACGAGCAGAGGCATGCGCAGATGCTAGGCGCCTGTGGGTCGGAACGGGATTCGACCCAGTGAAGGTGCGAAACTTGAAGGTATGCGGAGACGGGTGCGTACCGGGATCGTGATCCTGCTCCTGGTCGTCCTGCTCGGCGGCGCCGGGTACGTCGGCTGGGTGCTGGTGCAACGATCCGAACCGGTCTCGCTGCCGGAGCCGACCGGAAACTTCCAGGTCGGCCGCCGCACGTTCGAGTGGACGGACACCCCGCGCCGCGACCCGTACTCCAACGGCCCGCGCCGACTCGCGGTCTGGCTCTGGTACCCGGTCGCGAAGGACACCACCGGCCGGCACGCCGAGTACGCGCCGGGCCTGTGGAGCGGCCTGCACCTCAAGTCCCCGGTCTCGGTGTTCCAGGGCCCGTTCGACACCCTGCAGGACCGCGCCCTCGACCGCGTCGCCGTTGCCCCCGGCCGCTTCCCGGTCGTCGTACTGATGCCCGGCATGGGCCTGTCCGCCCCGATGTACGCCGCCCTCGCGGAGGATCTCGCCAGTCACGGCTACCTGGTCGCCGGCGTCACGCCGACGTACAGCGCGAACCTCACGGTGCTCGGCGGGCAGGTCGTGGACAGCAAGCCGGAGGCCAACCCGCCGAACCTCGGCGACAGCACCGAGAGCTCGCAGCAGGTCGGCGATCACCTCGTCTCGGTCTGGGCCGCGGACGCGCGGTTCGCCGCCGGCATGGTCGCGAAGCAACTCCCGAACTCGGTCGAGGGCGGCGTTGGACCGTCGTACGTCGGCCACTCGTTCGGCGGCGCGGCCTCGCTCGAGGCCTGCCGGCTCGACCAGCGGTGCGCGGCGGCGGTCGACCTGGACGGCAGCCAGTTCGGCGACGTGGTGACGAAGGGCGTGAAGGCGCCGATCATGCTGCTCGGGGCCGACGACTCCTGCATCACCAGCGTTTGCGGCCCGGACGCCAAGAACGACACGGACCGGAACCGCGCGCTCTCGTTGCTCAAGGCGAGCAGCGGCGCCTCGTGGTGCGCGACGATCCCGGGCAGCCGGCACTTCAACTTCACCGACTACGGCGTCTACTACCTCGCGTATCCGCTGCGCAGGTTCCTGCCGCTCGGCAGCGTCGGCCCCCGGCACGCATTGACCGTCCAGAACGGCTACGTCACCACGTTCCTCTCGCACGCGATCTACAAGACAGCGACGCCGGGCGCGCCCGCCTGCAAGTCCTAGAGATCCAGTTCGTAGGTCTGCCCCACGAGTTCATCGCCCCACATGTCGTGGGTCTCGGTCGCCGTGAGCCGGAAGCCGCGTGACAGGTAGATGTGCCTGGCCGCGACCAGCGGATCGTTCGTCCACAACACCATCCGCTTGTAACCGGCGCTCCGCGCGAACTCCAGGCAGGTGTCCACCAGCTCCGCGCCGAGCTTCAGGCCGCGCGCCGCGGGTGTCACCAGCAACAACCGCAACTGCGCGGTCGTCTCGTCCGGCCCGCGCACGCAGAAGATGCTGCCGGCCCGTTCACCGTCCACCTCCGCGATCCACGCGGCCTCGCGCGCGTCGTCATGGTCGGACGCGAACTCCGCCACGATCCGCGCGATCAACGTCTCGTACGCCGCCGCCCACCCGTACTCCGCGGCGTAGATCTCCGCGTGCGACTGGATCACCCAGCCGAGGTCTCCGGGCCGGCCCAGCTTCCTGATCAGTTTCGTCATCCATCCACCCGATCTACTGACACGACTGTTTCAGTAAGAGATACTAGCCCGGTGCCGACCACGAAGGAAGCTCCGTCCGCCCGCGAACAGGAACTGCTCGAGCGCGCGTACGCCTACTCGCTCACCCACGGGCTGGCCGACCTGTCGCTGCGCCCGCTGGCGACCGCGATCGGTTCCAGCCCTCGGGTGCTGCTGTTCCTGTTCGGCAGCAAGGACGGCCTGATCCGAGCCCTGCTCGCCCGCGCCCGCGCCGACGAGCTCGAACTGCTGCGCCGCACCGAGCAGCGGTACGACGAACCGCCCGGCCTGACCGTGATCGCGCGCGAACTGTGGACCTGGCTCGCCGCCCCGGAACGCCGGCCGCTGATGACGTTCTGGGTCGAGGCGTACGGGCGCTCGCTCGTCGCACCCGACGGGCCGTGGGCGGATTTCGCGCGGTCGACGGTCGACGACTGGCTCGAGCTGCTCAAGGCGAGTGAGCCGGAACAGCCCGAGACCCGGCGTACCGCGGTGCTGGCGATGCTCCGCGGCGCCCTGATCGACCTCCTCGCGACCGGCGACCTCGCCCGGACGACGGCCGCGGTCGAGGGGTACCTAGTGTCCTGAGTCGGAGGTTCGGCGAGAGATTTCGGTGGTCAGGTGCGTGCATCGCGGTGCGTGGTCAGTGGCCTCGATGCGGAGCATCGTGGGCGCTGGGCACGTGCCGTGAGGTGCGTGCCTGGGCGCCGAAAGCGCCGCCGAACATCCAACTCAGGACACTAACCGACTAGCTCGAAGGCCACCGTGCGCTTGGCGATGTCGGCGTCGACGAGTTTCACGCGGACCTGCTGGCCTAGCGGAAGCGACGTACCGGTGACGCGGCCTTCGATCGCGACCGTGGTCAGCGCGACGATGCCGCGACCGTTGTCCTTCTCGTCGACGTCGGTGATCACGCCGTCGAACTCGGCGCCGATCTGATCGGCGACCAGCCCGGCCTCCACCATGCTGACGATCGACCGCTCGTAGGCGTGCGCGCGCCGGTCCGCGTCGTCCATGATCTTCGGGATCTCGTCCATCGACTCGCGCACCCAGGCCGGCACCTCGGCACCCGCCGACAGCGCGACGCAGATCTCACCGGTCCACCGGTCGACGAGCCGCCGCAGCGGCGCCGTGACATGGGCGTACTCCGCCTTCATCGCGGCATGCAGCGGCTGCTCCGGCACGCTCCCGTCGAAGGCCGTGTACCCGGCCCCGCGGAACAGCACCGTGCAGGCCGCGAGCATCGCCGCGTGCGCCGGCACCTTCGGGTCCAGCCCGTGGATGAACTCGGCGTACGTCGTCTCCGCGGGCCAATCGAGCCCGAGCGCCTTGGCGGTGTTGCCGAGCTTGCGGCGCAGGTCGTCGTGGGACTCCGGCAGCGTCCGCAGGATGCCGATCTTGCCCTTCGTCATCAGCTGCGCGGCCGCCATCCCGGTGAGCAGCGAGATCTGCGCGTTCCAGCCCTCGACCGGCAGCGGCGCGCGGAACTCCAGACCCCAGCCGTGATTGGAGGTGACGACCTCCTGGTCCGGGATCGGCAGGTTCACGCCGCCGCGGGCCAGTTCGCGCTGCTCGCGGAGCTTGCCGACCTCACGCAACAGTTGCAGCGACTCCGACGCCGTACCCGCGTCCAGGTCCTTCTGCACGCCGGCGTAGTTGAGCTTGGCCCGCGACTTCACCAGCGCGCGCTCGCAGGTGACGCCCGTTCCGTCGCCAGTGGCATCGACGGTGATTGTCCACAGCAACGCGGGACTGACCTGGTCGGGCAGCAGCGACGCCGCGCCCTCGGACAGCTCCGGCGGGTGCAGCGGGGTCCGCTTGTCCGGCGCGTAGAGCGTCTCGCCGCGGCGCCGGGCCTCAGCGTCGATCGGGTCGCCGGGCTGCACAAACGCGGCGACGTCGGCGATCGCGTAGTACACCGTGAAGCCGTCGCTGCTGCGTTCGATGTGCAATGCCTGGTCGAGGTCCATCGAGTCCGGCGGGTCGATCGTGACGAACTCGATGTCGGTCCGGTCCAGCTCCGGCAGCCGAGCATTCGCCGCCGCGGCCACCGCTGCGGCAGTCACCTCGGGCGGGAACTCCGCCGGCACCTCCTGCTCCCGGCGAATGTCCTGCAACGACGCCCGGAACACCTCCGGCACAGCTTCAGCGAAGTAGACCCTCTGCAGCGGCATGGGCTCAGAGTAGCGGGGGCTCCACATTGAATGAGCGCAAGGACGCCAGGCCGTCGGCGTACCAGTGGGCTTCGGTGATCGTCGCCGGGCGGAGTTCCATTCGGAAGATGGAGGCCATCGGGGCCTGTAGCACCGATCGGACCATCAGCTTGATCGGTGTCACGTGGGTGACCACGACGACCGTTTTGCCCGGGTACCGGGTCAGCAGACCGTCGCGTGCCGAGCGGGCCCGCCGCGCGCAGGTGTCGAACGACTCGCCACCGGGCGGCGCGACCGTCGTCGACTCCAGCCACGCGTTCAGCGCGTCCGGCCACTTCTCCTGGACCTCGGCGAACGTGTGCCCGTCCCAGTCGCCGAACGAGCACTCGACCCACCCGTCGTCGACCGCGACGTTCAGCCCGAGCTCCTCGCCGACCACGTCCGCGGTCTCGCGCGCCCGCCGCATCGGCGACGTCACCACCGCGTCGATCCCACCGAGCCGAGCCAGGTACGCCGCCGCGGCCGCCGCCTGCGCGCGACCGTTCTCGCTCAGCGCCGGATCGTCACCACCGGAACCGGAGAACCGCTTCTCCGCCGTGTGCGGGGTCTCGCCGTGCCGCAAGAAGATGAGGTGCGTCGGCGGCTCCGCCTCCGCGCCCCAACCACGCATCGCCTTCTGCTGATCGGTCGGTTGCGCGGCCGGCTTGGCCGCTGCCACCGGAGCCTCGGCCGGCTGCAACGGGATCGGTACGCCGTCGAGCGCGTTGTTCGCGAGCGCATCCGCCGCAGCGTTCTTCGCCCGCGGCACCCACGTCCACTCGGTCCCGAACGGCGCCAGGCTCTGCGCCTTGATCGCCAGCGGTTTCAGGTCCTGGTGCTTGATCTTCCACCGGCCGGCCATCTGCTCGATGACCAGCTTCGAGTCCATCCGGACCTCGATCGACGCATTCGGCGTGTACTCCGCGGCGAGCTCGAGACCCGCGATCAGGCCGGAGTACTCCGCGACGTTGTTGGTCGCGATCCCGATCGTCTTGCCCTGCTGAACGATCACCTTGCCGGACACGGGGTCGCGAACGAGTGCGCCGTACGACGCCGGTCCCGGGTTCCCGCGCGATCCACCGTCAGCCTCGACGATGACGTGCGAATAACTCATGCCACGCTCTCCGACGTCCGCACGAGAATGCGGCCGCACTCCTCACAGCGCAGTACGGCGTCCGGCGGGGCGGCCTTGATCGCGTTGATGTCCGACGGCGCAAGCTCCATCCGGCAACCCATGCAGCGCTTGCCGACCAGCGCCGCGGCGCCGATCCCGCCGTTGTGCTCACGGAGCCGCTGGTACTGCGCGATCAGCGCCGTCGGCAGCTCGGCGGCCACCGCGGTGCGCTTCTCGCCGACCTCGGCGCGCTGGTCGTCGAGCTCCTTGAGCGCGGCATCCCGCGTGGTCTCGAGCTCGGACTGCCGGCCGGTGAACGTCACGGATCGGCCGCGCAGATCGGTCTGCACCACCTCGGCGGCCTCGAGCTTCTCCATCACCTCGAGCTCGGCGTCCTCCAGGTCGGAGATCCGCCGGTCCAGGGAACCGATCTCGTGCTGCAGGTTCTCCAGGTCGCGCGGCGAGGTGACCTGACCCGAGTCGAGCCGCTGCTGGTTGCGGGCCCGGCGCTGCCGGACCTGCTCGACGTCACTGTCGGCCTTCTTCTGCTCACGCTGCAGATCGCTGACCTCGGTGTCGGCGGTGACCAGCTCACGGTCGACCACGGACTTCTCGGCGGCCAGGTCCTTGAGCGCCTGGTGCTCGGGCAGCGACGCGCGCTTGTGCGCGACCACATCCAGCTGCAGGTCAAGATCCTGCAGGTCCAGCAACCGGCGTTGGACGGCGGGCTCGGCGTTCAGAGTCGGCTCCTTAGATCGTGTCGGCGCGCTCAGATCCGCAGGGTCCATGCGTCCGTGCAGAGCGTTGAGATGTGAGTGTCCACGGTACTGCCTCGCTCCGCCAGTCCGTTGCGCAGGAGGCGGTCCGCGTCCGCGAGCCAGGGCCACTCACTGGCCCAGTGCGCGACGTCGACCAGCGCGGGATCGCCGTACGCGCGGGCCTCGGTCGCGGGGTGGTGCCGCAGGTCCGCGGTCAGGTAGGCGTCGACGCCGGCCGCGCGGACCCGGTCGAACTCGGAATCGCCCGCTCCCCCGACCACCGCGACGGTCTCGATCATCCGGCCCAGGTCGCCGGAGACGCGAACCCCGTGCTCGGTCCGCGGCAGACTCTCCGCGACCAGCCGCGCGAAGTCGGCCAACGGCAACGGCTCCGCGAGCACGCCGACCCGCCCGCCACCACGTTCGCTCGGGAGTTGCACCAGCTCGTAGACGTCGTACGCGGGCTCCTCGTAGGAGTGCGTGGCGATCAGCGCCTCGAGGACCGCGCGGCGTTTGCGGCGCGGCAGGATCATCTCGATCCGGTTCTCCGGGACGACCTCGATGTCGCCTACGCTGCCGATCGTCGGGTTCGCGCCGTCGAGCGGACGGAAGGTGCCCTCGCCGGCCCCGCTCCATGCGGCCCGTTCGTAGTCGCCGATCCGGCCGGCACCGGCCTTCGCCAGTGCGTCGAGCATCGCCTGCGTCTCCGCGACCGGGACGAACACGACGACCTTGTCCATCGGCTCGTCCGGCATCGCCTTCAACGGGCGCGTGTCCCGCAGTCCGATGGCGGCGGCGAGCGCGTCACTCACGCCAGGGTTCGCGTTGTCGGCGTTCGTGTGGCAGACGTGCAGCGCGACGTTGTGGCGGATCAGGTCGTGAATGACCCGGCCCTTCGGTGTCGTCGCGGCGACACTGTTCACCCCGCGCAGCAACAGCGGGTGGTGCGTGACGAGCAGATCGAACTCACCGTCGATCGCTTCGTCGATCACTTCGCGCATCGGGTCCACCGCGAACAGGACCCGCCGTACCTCCTGGTCCGGGTCGCCGGTCACCAGACCGACCGCGTCCCAGGACTCCGCCCATGCGGGGTTGTAGAGCCGGTCGAGTACTGCGAGCACATCCGCGAGCGTCGTCACGGGCCTATCCTGACAGTTCCCTGCAGGTGTCATGGATCGTGACGGGTCTCATGGATTGTGACGGGGGCAACCGCCCGGTGCCCCCGCCACAACCATGTCCGCCGGATCGGATGCCGACGTGGTGGTGCGACCGCCCCGCCGCATCCACCACAGCACCCGCTCCGGCGGGATCGCCCCGGCCACAGGGGGAGGGCCGTCTCGGGACGGCTTGACCGGAGCGAGTCTGGAAGGGCCTGGCTCGTGTCTAGATCAGCCAGGCCGTCGTGTCGCTCGGGAGCTTGTCGCCCTCGAGCGGGCCGCTGGACAGCACGACCGCGGCATCGGGCAGCTCAATCGGAGCCGCACCGAAGTTCGTCACGCACTGCCAGCCGCCGGAGCGGACGAAGTGCAGGACATCCTCGGTGGTGTCGACCCAGGTGAGCGAGCTACCGGTGCGCAGCCCCCGCCGTACGGCGAGCGCCTTGCGGTACAGGCTCAGCGTCGACTCCACGTCGTCCTGCTGCGCCTCGACCGAGTACGCGCCGAACCACTTCGGCTGCAGCAGGTGCGAACCGCCCGTACCGAAGCCGAACGACAGCCCGCCCACGGTCCACGGCAGCGGCACCCGGCAGCCGTCGCGGCCCTTCTCGGCACCCTTCGACCGGAAGTACGCCGGGTCCTGCAGATTCGCGGCCGGCAGCTCGCCGACCTCCTGCAGACCGAGCTCCTCACCCTGGTACAGGTACGCCGACCCGGGCAGCGCGAGCATCAGCAGCGTCGCGGCGCGGGCCCGGCGCAGGCCGAGCGCGACGTCGACGGTCGGCTCGGTGCCGTTGCTGAGCAGCCAGTCCTTACCGTCCTGCCAGCCGCCCTTCGGGTTCTTCGGCAGGCCGTACCGCGTGGCATGCCGGACCACGTCGTGGTTCGAGAACACCCAGGTCGACGAGGAGCCGTTCTCCGCGGCCAGCGCGAGGTTCTCCTCGATCACCTTGCGGAACTTCTCGTACTCGAAGTCGGCCTGCAGCAGGTCGAAGTTGAACGCCTGCCCGAGCCCGTCGGCACTCGCGTACCGCGCCCGGCGCGCGGCCGGCACGAACGCCTCGGCGACCGCGGACCGCGGCGGGTCGTAGGTGTTCAGCAGCGTGCGCCAGTCCTTGTAGATCTCGTGGACGCCGTCCTGGTCCCAGAGCGGGTGCTTCCCGTTGGACTCCGACTGCCGCGGCAGCGTGGTCTTCGACGGGAACGGCTCGGACAGGTCCTTCACGAGCGCGTGCGCCACGTCGACGCGGAAGCCGTCGACGCCGCGGTCGGACCAGAACTTCAGCGTCTCCAGGAAGTCCTCGCGGACCTCCGGGTGCTGCCAGTTCAGGTCGGGCTGCTCGGCCGCGAACAGGTGCAGGTACCACTGGCCGTCGTCGGTCTGCGCCCACGCGGACCCACCGAACACCGAGTCCCAGTCGGACGGCGGCTGGTCGGGCGCACCGTCGGGACCGTCGCGGAAGATGTAGCGGTCCCGAGCCGGGTGCCCCTTGGCGGCCTCCAGCGCCTCGACGAACCATTCGTGCCGGTTCGAGGTGTGGTTCGGGACGATGTCGACGATCAGCTTGATGCCCTCGGTGTGCAGCGACGCGACCAGCTGGTCGAAGTCCTCGAGGGTGCCGAGCCGGGGATCGACGTTCCGGTAGTCGTCGACGTCGTACCCGCCGTCGGCCAGCGCGGAGGGGTAGAACGGGCTCAGCCAGACCGCGTCGATGCCCAGCGCCACCAGGTACGGGACTCGATCGATGATGCCGGCCAGGTCGCCGACGCCGTCGCCGTTGGCATCGGCGAAGCTGCGCGGATAGATCTGGTAGACGACGGCCTGCCGCCACCAGTCGGGATCGGTCGTCTGCGGGGTCGTCACGATCGCCTCACTGTGAGTCTGGTTGGTACCCGGAGTTTATATATAGGCTCTAAATTTAGAATCTGCATGTATTCTGCGGTGGGTACGACGACGAGGTCAAGGGGCTTTCATGGCGAAACCACCGACTACCCCGCCCACGGCCACGCCGACGATGCTGCGCCGGGTGAACGCGGGCAAGGTACTCGGCGTGCTCAACCGCGCACGGGTGATGACAGGAACCGGCCTGATCGAGGCCACCGGCCTCACCCGGGCGACCGTGCACGCGGTCTGCAACGACCTGATCTCGATGGGCTGGGTGGTCGAGCTCGACCCCGGCCGGACGTCGGTCGGCCGCCCGTCGCGACGGTTCGAGTTCAACGGCCACGCGGGGTACGTGCTCGGCATCGACATCGGGGCGGCCAAGACGACGGTGCTGGTCTCCGACCTGCGCGGCGAGACGGTCGCCAAGGCCGGCCGGTCGGCGGCCGAGGTGAAGACCCCCGGCGACCGGACCGCGATCGTGCACGAGACGGTGGTCGAGGCCCTGGCGTCCGCGGGGGTGTCGGACGCGCAGATCCTCGCTGCCGGTGCCGGAGTCGCCGCTCCGGTCGACCGGGAGGGCAACATCCTGGTCGACGACGAGTTCTGGCGGCGCTTCGACGCGGGCCTCTCCCAGCGGCTGACCGACCTGCACGGCTGGCCGGTACTGCTGGAGAACGACGCCAACCTGGCCGCCCTCGGCGAGCACTGGCGGGGTGAGGCGCGCAACGTCGACGACCTCGTCGTACTGCTGGCCGGTGAGCGCTTCGGATCGGGCCTGATGGACTCCGGCCGGTTGCTGCACGGCAGCCGCGGCGGCGCCGGCGAGATGGTGTTCCTGAAACTCGTCGAGGGCGTTGGCGACACCCACGGCATCGCCCGCATCGCTCGTGAGAACGGCACGGCGGCCGTCGCCGACCCGGCCGTGGAGACGTCCTTGCGGAAGGTCGCGACGGACGGAGCGGTGACCGCCGAGCAGGTGTTCAACGCGGCCGGCGAGGGTGACGAAGTCGCCCGGGACATCCTTCAGGACATCACCTGCCGGACCGCCCGCGTGGTCGCGACGCTCGGCATCCTGTTCAACCCGGAGCTGGTGGTGCTCGGCGGCGCGGTCGCCGAGGGCGCCGCCGCGCTCCTCCCCGACCTCGAGCAACAGCTGGCCGGCTACACCACAACCCCGCCACGCGTCGCCGTGTCGTCACTAGGCGACGCGATCGTGTCGGTCGGCGCGGTCCGGCACGCCCTCAACTACGTCGAGCAACACGCCCTCGACCTGGAGCTCGGCTGCCGCCTGAGCTGACACGCGGACGCCCAGGCCATCACAATCGCCTCAGGCCGCAGGGTGTCGCGCTGGAACGCGACCCTCGCGGCCGATTGTGATGGCCTGGCGGTCCGCCGCTAGCGGGTCAGCTCTTTCGCAATCGTCTCGAGCACGACGACGTTGCGGCCCGAGGTCGTGGCGGACGGGATGCCTTCGGGGACGAGGGCCTGGTCCTCGGGGATCCCGGTACAGAGCACGAAGACGTCGTCGGGGTGGACCTTGACGAGGTGCGTGAGGGCTTCGCGCATCCACGGCGTACGGATGGCGTCCTGGATCGCGACTACCAACGGTCGGCCCTGCGCTGCCTGAGCGGCCTGGGCGATCGCGTCGTTCTGCGGTTCGCCCGACTGGGTGAGGTGGTGTTCGCCGCGCAGTACGACGCCGTCCGCGCCCGGGGCGACGCGGGTGAAGATCTCCGGGAGGCCGGAGAAGTACGGGTTCCACGCCGGGTGCAGGCCCTGCGTCAGGTCGATGACGTACGGCGTGGCGCCGAGCGCGGGGAACGACTGCCGCGCCACCACGCGGGCGGCGACCTCACGGATCGGCGCGCCGTCGAGACCCGGCTGACGGCTGCGCCGGCCGAGACTCGCCGCGAGCGCACGGACCCGGGCAGCGGCGTCGGCGACGCGCTCGGCGGGGAGCGTCCCGGTGCGGACCGCGTCGACCACCCGGGCGGTCAGCGCCTGCGGGTCCGCCGTACCGACCGCAATCATCGCGAGGTCGGCACCCGCTCCGATCGACGCGACCGCGGCGTCCTCGATCGAGCGGTGCCTGGTGATCGCCTGCATCTCGAGCGCGTCGGTGGTGATCACGCCGCCGAAGCCGAGCTCCTCGCGGAGCAGTCCGGTCAGTACCCGGTGCGACAGCGTGGCCGGCTGGTCGTCGTAC
The DNA here is from genome assembly GCF_053611945.1 of Kribbella sp. NPDC054772. Classification (NCBI taxonomy): domain Bacteria; kingdom Bacillati; phylum Actinomycetota; class Actinomycetes; order Propionibacteriales; family Kribbellaceae; genus Kribbella; species Kribbella sp. NPDC054772. The sequence goes on from NZ_JBSHBJ010000010.1 coordinate 89,469, forward strand.
GCCGAGAACACGATGTGCGCGCTCATCACGACGTCCGCGCCCGCCGCGATCGTCGCCCGGAACGGGGCCAGCTCGACATCCCTGACCTCCTCGATCGAACGGTCGACCCGCGGCAGGTCGGTGTGCGAGTCGACGGCGACGTCGCCGTGGCCAGGGAAGTGCTTCGGGCAGGCCGCGATCCCGGCGTCGTGTACGCCCTTGATGAACGCGACGCCGTGGCGCGAGACGACGTCCGCCGTCCGGCCGAAGGAGCGGGTCGAGATGATCGGGTTGCCGGGGTTGCTGTTCACGTCGACCGACGGGGCGAGCATCAGGTCGATGCCGAGCGCACCGAGCGTGGCGGCCGCGTCGCGCGCCGCCGCCCGGGTCAGCTCCACGTCGTCCAGGTCGCCGAGCAGCCGCGGTGAGGCGAGCGGCCACGGGTTGGCCGGCGCCAGGTGGCTGAACTCGCCGCCCTCGTGGTCGATCGCGACGATCAGGTCCGGCCGCTCGGCCCGCAGGGTCGCGGTCAGGGCCTCGACCTGGTCAGCGTCCGCCACGTTCCGGGTGAACAGGATGACGGCGCCGAGACCGCCGGCGACGGCCCGCCGCAGGTCGTCCGGTGCGGTGGTCCCGGTGAAGCCGACCACCAGGGAGCCGGCCGCGTCACGATCCAGTTGATCACTCATCCCCCAAGCCTCTCGCGACCCCGGGTTCGTGCGCCACCCGTGACGGCCCTCACGGACAGCTAATAATTAGCCGCCTCATACGGCCTTGAGGGGTATCGTTGTCAAGGGCTGTCATGGCAGTTAACTGCCGTCTTCCTGCGGGTTTGCCCGGATTACTTTGGATGACCCCTGTCTGTTCTGGCCGACTACGGATAACGTTGTCTCCCGACCTTGACCGCCCTGACGGGGGGATGATGAGCGACGACGCAACGACCGCGCGGGAAACCGTGCTGGGAATCGACATCGGCGGCACGAAGATGGCCGCCGCTCTGGTGTCTGCCGACGGCACGATTCTCACCGGTGACCGGATCCGCACCCCACCCGGCGGCGCCGACCAGGTGTTCGCCGCGCTCGGTGAGCTGATCACCCGCGTCCGCGGCGACGCCACTCCCCTCGCCGTCGGGATCGGCTCCGCCGGTCCGCTCGACCAGCAGCACGGCCTGGTGTCACCGGTGAACATCGTCGGCTGGCGCAACTTCCCGCTGATCGACCGGGTCCGCGAACTGACCGGCGACGTACCGGTGGCGCTCGGGCTCGACGGGCACTGTTTCGCGCTCGGTGAGTACTGGAGCGGCGCCGGGCGGGACGCGAAGACCCTCCTCGGGATCGTGGTGTCGACCGGCGTCGGCGGCGGTCTGGTGGTCGACGGCAGGCCGTTGATCGGGCAGTCCGGCAACGCCGCGCACATCGGTCACGTCGTGGTCGACCAGGACGGCGAGGCGTGCGCCTGCGGGTCGTACGGCTGTGTCGAGGCGTACGCGAGCGGCCCGCGGATGGTCGCCCGCGCGCAGCGCAACGGCTGGCGGGCGGACGAGGACGTGGACGCCGAAGTGCTGGCGGCGGACGCGGCGGCCGGGGACGAGCTCGCCCTGGCGGCGTTCGACGACGGCGCGCAGGCGCTGGCCGCCGGGATCGTCGCTACCGCGGTGACCGTCGACCTGACGACGGTCGTGATCGGCGGCGGTGTTGCGAAGGCCGGGCCGGTGCTCTTCGACCCGGTGCAGGCGTGGGTCAAGCGGCTGGCGCAGCTGCCGTTCGTGACCGAGCTGACCGTGGAACCCGCGCAGCTGGACAACGCCGGCCTGCTCGGCGCCGCCCACCAGGCCTGGGCCGCCCTCGCCTGAGCTCGACTCTTCAGACCCTCGGGCAGGCCTGTTCAGATCCTTGGACAGGCCTGCCTGATCTTTTGCCTGGTCTTGTGGCAGGGAAAGCGCACTCTCGCGCATCTTTGCTCAATTTTTACGAATCTCAGGAATCTGTGTAACGACTGCCGCATTCCACGCGATGCAACGGATGGATGGGGTGGGGGCACCGTCATCCCCGACCGGTCGAGGGGGGCTCGGAACGGTCGGCAATGGTTGATCGGAGGGGGCTTCGGATCAACCGGCACACGTGAGCGGCGGGCGAGGGCACTCTCCCGCCGCAATCGTGTGAACCCGCAGGTCCGCACCAGGCAGGAACCAGAACACATCCGGCGCCGTCCGATCGACTCGGCAGCGTTCGATCTCTCGGAGGGATGGGATCGAGCGAGCTCTGCATCGTGGACGGCGGAGGTGGTCGCAGGGGGGCTGCTACCGGCGTGATCCCCGCCCACGGTGCAGATCGGATGATCTGGGCCCGGACCCTGCCCAGCCGGTCAAGGCCTGAGCCACTCCGGCTCGGGCAGCCGGGCACGATCGAGCCGGCCGTTGTCGTCGAGCGGGAGTTCCTCGATCGGGATCAGGTCCGCCGGCACCAGGTAGATCGGCAGTTCCTTGCCCAGGTCGAGCATCAGCCGCGCCAGTACGGCGGGATCGCTGTCCTCCAGAACGACGTACCCGATCAGGCAGGTGTCACCGGCCGGGTCAGAGCAGGCCACCACGACCGCGTCGACCACACCGGCCTGGTCCGCGAGCACGTGCTCGGTCTCGCCGGGCTCCACCCGGTGACCGCGAATCTTCACCTGGTCGTCCGCGCGGCCGAGGTACTCCAAGGTGCCATCGGCGCGCCAGCGACCGAGGTCCCGGCTGCGGTACAGCCGTGCGCCCGGGTGTCCCGGGTCCGCGACGAACGCGTGCTCGGTCTCGTCCGGCCGCCCGATGTAACCCTGCGCAACGGCGGCACCACCGAGGTGGATCTCGCCGACTGCACCGATCGGAACCGGCCGCAGCGCGGCGTCCAGCAGCCGTACGACGACCCCGTCGAGGGGGGGCCCGGGGGGGGGGCGGGGGGGGGGCGGGGGGGGCGCGGGGGGGGGGGGGGGCGGGGGGGGGGCGGCGCCGCCCGCGGCCGGGGGAACACC
>NZ_JBSHBJ010000010.1:92466-109543 GCF_053611945.1 Kribbella sp. NPDC054772
GTGCCAGCTCGCCCCCCGGCGGCGCGGCGGCCACCCCCCCGCGTCCCCGCCCCCCGCCCCCCCCCCCCCCGCCCCCCCCCCCGGTCCTCGGCCGGGTCGACCTCGTGGATCGTGGTCACGATCGATGCCTCGGCCGGCCCGTACTCGTTGAACAGCCGGCACTCCGGGTGCGCGTCGAGGAAGTCGCGCACCTTGTGCGTCAGCACCATCGCCTCACCACCCGCGACGATCTCCCGCAGCGCGGGCAGCTCGGGCAGCCGCCGCATCGTGGCCAGCAGCGCGGTCAGCGGGCTGAACGCCATGAACAGCCGCTCGACCCCGTGGTCACGGAGCGCCGCGACGACGGCATCCGGGTCGTACCGGTCGTCCTCGCCGATCAGCACCAGCGCGGCACCGGACGCCAGCGTCGTGAACATCTCCTGGACATGCACGTCGAACCCGAACGAGGTCCACTGCAGTGTCCGCAGCGACGACCGGGTCCGCAGGTAGTGCCGGACCAGGTTCACCGGGCCACGGTGCGGGACCACGACGCCCTTCGGGTTCCCCGTCGAGCCGGAGGTGTAGATGCAGTACGCGATGTCGTCCGCCGCGGCCCGCACCGGCGGCGCCTGCCGCGCCCGCGCGTCACCGTCGAGCGCCGCCACCGGAACCAGCCGCAGACCGAGCCGGTCCGCGAGCGCGGCGTCGTCACCGACGAGCGCCACCGTCGCCGCGTCCTGCACCATGAACGCCCACCGAGACTCCGGTACGCCGGGATCCAGCGGAAGGTACGCCGCACCGGACTTCAGGACTGCGAGCACGGCGACGACCATCTCGGTGCCCCGCGCGACACGGACGGCGACCAGCTGACCCGGCTTCACGCCCAGATCGACCAGCTGCCAGGCGACTGCGTTCGCGCGGCGGTCCAGCTCGGCGTACGTCAGCTCGCGCTCACCCTGAATCAGGGCGATCGCGTCCGGCGTCCGGGCTACCTGCTGCTCGAACAGGGTGTGCAGTCCGCTGAGTTCACCGGCGACGACCGCGTCCCGGCGTACCCGGCCGACCGGACCGGCGGGGGTGGCATCCGCCTCCAGCTCGCGGAGTGCTTCCAAGTCGGACTCGATCGGCAGGGTGAGTTCGGGCAGCCGGAGGTTCGGGCGGGTAGTTGCCCTGCGCAACACTTCGGCCAGGTAGTCGAGCAGGCGCTCGATCGTGCGCTGCTCGAACAGTGCGGACCGGTAGTCCGCCGTACAGGTGATGCCGGCGCCGTGATGCGTGAGCCGGAACCGCAGGTCGACCGTCGCGGGCAGTTCGTCGTCGCCGTCCTCGAAGTCGACCAGGATCTGGAACAGCGGGTCCCGCTCGAGGATGGCCAGATCGGTACCGGCGTGCTCGAACGCGGCCGTGGTGAGGTCGCGGATCCGCTGCGTGAGCTCGCCGAGGTCAGGCTCGCCGGACAGGTCGATCCGCAACGGCAACGGGCGGCGCGGGTCGGTCGACGTGTCACCCTTCGGCCGGATCAGCGCCGAGCCGATCGTCACGTCGTCCTGCGCCGCGAACCGGCCGAGCACGGTCGCGACCGCGGCGAGCATCGTCATCACCGGACTGAGCTTGCGCTCCCGGCTGTACGCGAAAACCGCGTCCCCGAGCTCCTCGTCGAGCTCCTGCTTCACCGAGGCGACATCGTCGTCACCGGCAGCACGAACCCGATCCGCGGGGAGCACCAACGGTTCGGCACCAGCCAGGACCTGCTGCCAGTACGCAAACTCCCGCCGCCGCGCCCCATCATCCGGGCCCGCCTCCGCCGCACCGCGAGACCCGCGCCCCTCGTCACCAACCCAGGTCTCCGCCGAGTCCCCGTCACCCGAGTCCACGCCAGCCGAGTCCACGTCGGTTGAGTCCGCGTCGGCCGAGTCAACGGCCGCTGAAACTGCGTCGGCCGAGTCCACGCCCGCTGAATCCACACCTGCCCGGTCCCCGTCAACCGAGTCCACGCCGACCGCATCCACCTCCACCGAGTCCGCGCCCGCCGACTCAACGTCGGCTGTGTCCACGTCAGCCGGGTCGACGTCGGCGGAGTCAGCGTCGTCACCGGCCAGGTCCGCGTCGTCACCGGCGTCAGCACCGGAGCCATCAGCCAGGTTCGCGCCCTCACCGGAGCGGCCTGTTTCGTCACCGGCCAGGTCGGCATCGTCGGCGGCGTCCGCGCCACCGGCCGGGTCCGTGCCGTCACCAGCTACGTCCGCTTCGTCACCGGCGGCGTCAGCGTCGTCGCCAGCCAGGTCCGCGCGTTCACCAGATCGGCCCGCTTCACCACCGGCCGGGTCCGCGTCGCCACCGGCGTCCGCGCCATCGGCCTGGTCTGCGCCGTCGCTCCGCGGGTCGTCGGCTGGTTGTTCGGTCGGCTCGACGAGTAGGGCGAGCTGTTCGCGCATCAGCTTGGTGACGCCATCGACCAGTTGGCCGGCGACTCGGAGCTGCTGGGACATGAGCGCCGCCATACCGCTGCCCGGCAGCTCGGCCTCGCTGGTCGCCGCGGCGGCCTCATCGACCTTCGCCGCCAGCTCGGCAAGCCCGGTACCAAGAACAGCCAGCGCAGCACGCGCATCCGGCTCCTCGGAACCGCGCTCGTCGGACACCTGCCCCTCGGACATCTCCTGCTCGGACGTCCGCCCCTCGGAAACCTGCTCCTTCGAGCCTTGCTCCTTGGATGCCTGCGCCTTGGATGCCTGCGCCTCGGACTCTTGCTCGTCGGACGCCTGCACCTGGGACCGTCGCTCGTCAGACGACTCCTCGTCCTTGGCGACCTCGTGCTCGGCGACCTCGTCCTTGGCAACGTCGCCCTCGGCGACCCCGTCCGCTGCGGCCTCATCCCCCGCGGCCCCCGTCGGCTGCTCGGGCTCGGGCTCCGGCTCGGCGGTTAGGACGGCGACGGCGGTCGCGAGTTTGTGTGGCGTGGTGTAGCTGAGGAACAGGTCGTCCGGCGCCAGCTCCACCTCGAAGCGGCTGTTCAGCTCGTCGATCACCGGCGCCATCGACGCCGGCGTCGCCCCCAGCTCGGCAAACGTGTGATCCACAGTCAGGTCGTACGGGTCGAGGTTGTGAACCTCGCAAGTGATGTCCAGTACGACGTCCAGCGACTCGCGGTACCGCTCCGCCGACATCGCGTCACCCGACAGCGACCCCGCCTGCGCCAGGTAATCCGCATCGATCTGATGCGTCTCGGCGGGCAACGCGAACGGCGACCGCTCCCCGTCGTCCACGCCATCGTCAATCGTCCCGACCAGATCGCCCGCGACCGGCTCCGGCGGGTCGAGCGGGATCCGCTTCACCGCCGCGTTCGACGGCGGCTCGAACACCACGGCCTGCGCCCGCGCGGCGCGCTCGAACGGGTTCGGCTGCGTGCGCTGCGTGGTCTCCACGAGCATCGCCGTACCCGGGCCGCTGTGCACCGTCACCGACGGGTCGACCGGGTGGTGCACCCGCCGGAACGGGTACGTCGGCAACGGGACCCGGCCACCGTCCGCGTAGACCTTCGCCCACGCGATCTCGGCGCCCTGCTCGTACAGCTCGGCGAGACCGTTCATGGTCGCGAGCACCGGGTCCTGGCCGAGACGCTGCGCCGGGATCCACGTGCTGTTCGGCGCGATCCGGCGACCGGCGGGACTCAGTACGGCGTCCGGCCCGAGCTCGAGGAACCGCCGGCACCCGGCGGCGGTGACTGCCTCGACCGCGTCACCGAACAGCACCGGCTGCCGCAGCTGACCGACCAGGTAGTCGCTGTCCAGCACTGTCCCGGATTCGAGCAGGTCACCCGACCAGCTCGACACCATCGGCGTCCGCAGCGGCTTCAGCGTGATCTCGCGAACGATCTCCGCGAAGTCCGACAGTATTGGGTCGACCAACGAACTGTGGAACGCCCGGTCGACGTCCAACCGCTGCCACGCGACCTCCAGCTGGTCCAACTGCGCCGCGAGCTGGCCAACGATCACCTCGGACCCGGTCAGCACGAACGACTGCGGACCGTTGCCAGCGGCAACCTCCACGCCGGCGGTCCGGGCGATCTCCCGAACGCGGTCGGCGTCGGCGCGGACGGCAACCATCGCGCCCGGTACCGTGCCGCGCTGCATCAGCTCGCCGCGCTTCGCAGTCAGGCGTACGCCGTCCGCGAGCGAGAGCGCACCAGCAACGCACAGAGCGGCGTACTCACCGACGCTGTGGCCGACGACCAGCGCAGGCTGCACGCCGAACGACTGCCAAAGGCGCGCCAGGGCGAGCTCGAACGCGAACAGCGCGGGCTGCGCCGTCTCGGTCGGCCACACGCCCTCCGCCGTACCGGCCGGGGTGAGCAGGAGCTCGAGCAGGCTGCCGCCGGTCTCCTCGTGATAGACGCGGTCGCACTCGTCAAGCACCGAGCGGAACACTGGGAAACGAGCCGCGAGCCCAGCGGCCATGCCACGCCGTGCGGCGCCCTGCCCGGTGAACGCGTACCCGAGCGGGCCGGGCCCACCACGCGGGATCTCGGTCGCCTGCGCGGAGCCGAGCGCATCGACGAGCTCGGACTCCGTCGCACCGGCGACCGCGATCCGGTGCCGATGCGCGGGCCGCCCGAGGGCCGCCGTACCGGCGAGATCGATGAGGCGGTGGCCGGTGCCGTGGCCGAGGTCGGTGCGGTACAGCTCGACCAGATCCGCGAGCGCGTCCGGGTCGGGTGCGGACAGCGGGAGTACGACGGGGCCGTCGTCACCGCGGCGGATCTGGCGCGGCGCTTCCTCGAGGATCACGTGCGCGTTGGTCCCGCCCGCGTCCAGGGCGCTGACGCCGGCGCGGAGGGTCGTACCCGCTTCCCAGTCGCGCACCTCGGTGTTGACGACGAACGGGCTGCCGTCGAGGGCGAGCGCCGGGTTCGGCTCGGTGTAGTTGATCGTCGGCACCAGCGTTCGGTGCTGCAGCATCAGGATCGTCTTGATCAGGCCTGCCATCCCGGCGGCACTGTCCAGGTGGCCGATGTTCGACTTCACCGATCCGAGCGCGCAGAACCCGACCTTGTCGGTCTGCCGACGAAGCGCGGCCGTCAGCGCCTTCACCTCGGCGGCGTCGGCGGTCGGGCTGCCGATCCCGTTCGCCTCGATGTAGCTGAGCGAGTCCGCGTCGAACCCGGCCCGCTCGAGCGCGCGCCCGATCAGGTCGGCCTGGTGAGCAGGCGGTGCGTCGGCGTTGCTGACCGCCGTACCGCGGATCACGGCGTACACGGTGTCACCGTCGGCCAGCGCCTGGTCGAGCCGCTTCAGCAGCACCGCGGCGACGCCGTTCCCGCCCACGGTGCCGTCGGCGTCCGCGGCGAACGCCCGGACGTGCCCGGTCGGCGACAGGATCGACCCCGGCGCCGGGTGATAACTAGTTGCCTGCGGCACCTGTACGGCGGCGGCGCCGGCGAGCGCGAGATCCGCGTCCCCCGATCGCAACGCCTGGCACGCCAGATGCACCGCGACCAGCGACGACGACCACGCCGACTGCACACCGATCGCCGGCCCGGTCAGCCCCAACCGGTACGCAACCCGGGTCGCGAGCGAGTCCCGCGACTGGTGCTGCCGGTTGTACAGATTCATCCCCGAGCCCGCGAACACACCGACCCGGCTCGTCGTACCGGCGTACCCGCCGTGCTCCAGCGCCTGGTGACACACCTCGAGGAACAACCGCTGCGCCGGCTCCATCAGCTCGGCCTCGCGGTCGCTCAACCCGAAGAACTTCGCATCGAACGACTCGACGTGATCCAGCACCCCACTGACGGAGACAACCCCGTCCCCCGCCTCCGGCACCCCACGCCGAACGCTCTCCACTCCCCCGACCAGGTTGTCCCAAAACGCCTCCAGCGTCTCCGCCCCTGGGAACCGCCCGGCCACCCCCACCACAGCCACGGGCTCCACCACAACCCCAGCCCGCCGAGAGGCACCCGGCGCCCCCTTCTCCCCCCGCCCAGGCCCAACAACCCGCCCACCACTAGCAACCCGAGCAGGATTAGCAACCTGCCCAGCTTTCATCCCCTGCCCAGCAGGCTCCCCACCCTTCGCAACCCCAGCGCCCGCAACGTCCCCAGCCCCCTCGGACTGCTCGACGTTCTCGACCTGCTCGACGTCCTCAGCCCGCTCAACGTCTTCGCCCTGCTCAACGTCCTCAGCCTGCTTGGCGTCCTCAGCCTGCTCAGCGTCCGCAGCCGGCTCAACATCCGCGACCGGCTCAACATCCGCGACCGGCTCGACGTCCGCGGTCTGCTCGGACTCTGCGACCTGCTCGGCCTCTGCGACCCGTGCAAGGTTCTTCACCTGCACGTCAGCCGAGACCGCCGCCGTCGATTCCTCCGCCGCCACCTCAACCCCAGCAGCCGGCGCATCCTCGCCCGCACCATCCGCAGCCGCCAACCGACCAGCAGCCGTCTCCCCGACAGACTCCGCGCCAGCTACCGACTCATCAGCACTGCCCTCGACCAGCGCCGGCACACCGCCGTCTCCACCCGCCGCAAACACATCAACAACCGAGGCAGCCAGCACAACCTCAGCCGCAGCCCGCCGCTCCACCACCGAGCCAGCCGCAGCCCCACCCGCCACAACATCCGACTCGACCGCATCTGCGGCCTCAACAGCCTCAGGTACGTCGTCCCCACCACCCGCGGAGCCAGCGCCATCCTCGACGACCCGCGACGACCCAACTCCAGCAGTCTCCGCCTCAACGGCATCCGATACCGCCGGTCCGCCGTCCACGCCCGCGGACTCAGCGCCATCCCCCACAACCCGCGCGGACTCAACTCCAGCAGCCTCTACCGACTCTGCCTCATCGGCATCGGACGGCAGGGGTACGTCGTCCACGCCGCCCGCAGACGCCGCGCCGCCGACCTCACCAGACGCCGCGCCATCCTCCACGACCTGCGCCTGCTCGGCTCCAACAGGCGCCGTACCCGCCGACTCAACCTCGTCGCTCGACGAGTCGTCCGCTGCAGACGCCGCCGTGCTCACCGGTACCGAGATAGCCGGAAGCTCAGTCGTCTCAAAGTCATCCTCGGCACCGTCCGAGCCAACGCCCTCGGCACCATCCGATTCCACGCCCGCACCGACCGAGCTCACGACATCGGCGCCGTCCGAGCTCACGTCACCGGAGCCCGCATCCTCGGAGCCAGCCTCGCCCGCCACGACCACATCGCCGGCCTCACCGCCAGCGTCGCCAGAAGCAACGTCCGGGGAGCCCGCGTCGCCAGACGCCGTCTGCTCAGCCAGCTCAACCTGGCCATCGACCTCGCCAGCCGCGTCACTACCGGAGATCACACCGCCAGCAACCGCGCCTTCAACAGCCGCGACCTCGGTGTCGATCCCGCCAACGACCTCGCCATCCGCATCCGTCTCGCCAGACGCAACGTCAGCCGAGGCCACAGCAGCGGATGCCACATCACCCGAGACTGCAGCGCCAGCGACCACCGGCTCAACTGCAGCGGCGGCGTCGCCGAGCGCGCCGGCAGTCTCGTCGTCGGCGCTGTCGGACGTCCCCTCGTGGGTGGTGTCGACCGCCTCGTCGTCGGCCTCGTCAGCCGTCTCCTGCGACGCACCGTCCCCGAGGGTCTCGTCGCCGGAAACCGCCTCGCCGGCGACCGTACGGCCAGCCTGCTCGGTCTCGCCGTCGGTCTCCTCGGAGCCCGACTTCTGCACCGACGCCAGGTCCGCAGATGCTGCCGTCTCCGATGCCGGGGCTTCACCGTCGTAGACCTGCCCGGAGGAATCGTCAACGGACGTCGTGTCTTCTGAGTCCTCGGAGTCGTCAGAGGCGGTGCTCTCCGAAACGGTGCCGTCGGCAACGATCGGCGACGCAATGGCCTCATCCCCAGCTACTTCAGCGCTCTCGTCGTCAGCCGTATCAGTGACCTCGGCAGCCCCACCGGTCGTACCTGCAGCCACGCCAACCGTCGGTCCTTCACCTACGTCGACGGTCGCATCCGCGGTGGTGTCAGTGCCGTCGTCGGTCGCGTCAGCAGCTGCGTCGGCGTTCGTGTCCTCGGTGGTGTCAGTGGCGTCGTCGGTCGGTTCTGCCGACGCGATGGTCACCGCCTCATCAGCGGCGTCTGCGGTCCCATCGGAACGCGCGTCGATAGGTGTGGCGCTCGCCTCAGCATCTGCGTCAGCCGTTGCATCTGCCGCCGTGACCGGGGTGGCGTCGACGGATGCGTCAGTACGCGTGTCGGTGTCGTCAGCGCTCGGCTCGGCGACAGCGTCAGCCGTTGCGTCAGAGGTCGTGACCGAGTTCCCATCGGCACGCAGGTCGGTGCCATCGGCGGTTGCCTCTGCGTCAGCCGTTGCATCTGCCGCCGTGCCCGCGGTGGCGTCGGTGGTCCCGTCGGCGGCCGCGTTAGCCGTTGGCTCGGCGTCAGTGGCATCGTCGGCGGCGGGCTCTGGAGTCCCGTCCGCAGCGGCGAGGTCCTCAGTTGCTTCGGCAGCCTTGTCCGCGGTGGCGTCGGCGACTACCTCGCCGTTGGTCGCATCGACCGCGGCGTCGGCGGCGTCGGAAGCCTCGGCGGCAGTTGCGTCGGTGGTTGCCTCAGGCACCGCTACGGCGGTCGCGTTGGTGGTGGTTGGGGCGTGGTTGTCGTGAAGGTCCGCGCTGGTTGAGGGGGCGGTGGCCTTGACGGGCTTGGGGTCGGCAGAGGTGTGTGCTGAGCCTTGGCCTGCAGGCGAGTCGTCCGAGTCGTTGGCCGGCGCGGGCGGAGCGGCGTACTGGCGGCGGACGTCGGTTGTCTTGGAGCTGACGGTCGGCTGGGCAGGCTCGGGGTGCGTTGGTACCCGTTGCAGTTCGACGGTGTCTGCTTCGTCGTCTGCGGTCGGCTCAGTCTTGTCAGCCGTTTGCAGGTTGGAATCGGGTACGTCGGTTGTGGTTCCTCTGGATGCTGCGTCGGTCTCCGCAGTGTCCGCTGCCTGCTCGGTGGCCTCAGCGGTGGGTGCCGGAGGGCGGGCTGGCGCCAACGTGATGGGCGTTGCGGAGGCGGGTGGTCTTGAGGTCAGCTCGTGGCCGGGCGACGGGGCGGAGGCGGCCGATGGCGCCTTGGAATCATCAGAGTCAGCCGCGGGCGCAGAGTCAGGTGTGACTGCAGAGTCGGGCGTCGCATCTGACAGTGGCGCGGGCCCAGAGGACGGCGTCGAGTCGGACGGGCGCGAGGGCTCGGACGGCGGTGCGAGCTGAGAGGGCGACGCGAGCTCGGAAGCCGACGCGGGCTCGGAAGAGCGTGTGGGCTCAGACGATGGCGCGGGCTCCGAGGCAAGTCGCGCGGGCTCCGAGACCGATGGTGCGGGCTCCGACGCAGACGGCGCGGACTCCGGGGCAGACGGTGTGGGGTCCGGGGTGGTTCGGAGGGTGGGGCGTTCGGGGGGTGTGGGGATGGATTGTTGGAGTTCGCGTTTCCAGGCGAGGCGGACCACTGGGAGTTCGGTGGTGCGTTCGGAGGCGTCCTCGTCGGCGTACGGGGTGGTTTCGGGGGTGGTTGACGGGCCCTGGCCGGTGGGGCCGGAGCTGGAGGTGGCGCCGGCTGGTTCGACGTGGGGGGCGGTCTGGTGTTCCAGGGTGCCTTCGAGCCAGCGTTGTTTGAGCAGGGGGCGGAGGATCTTGCCGCTGGGGGTGGTCGGGAAGTCGCGGCGCGGTACGCCGACGACCTCGGCGGGCAGGCCGAGGCGGGTCTGGATCAGGCTGCGGATGGCCTGGTCCATGCCGGGGACGGAGTCCGGGGTCAGGGCGTAGAAGACGACCAGGCGGTCGGTACCGGTGACCTCGTCGGCGACGCCGCAGGCGGCGAGCAGGCCGTGTTCGGCGCCGACCACCGTGGCGGCGACGGACTCGATGTCGTGGGCGTAGTGGAGCTTGCCGGACAGGATGATGCGTTCGCTGTCGCGGCCGGTGATGACGACCTGGCCGCCGGTGATGAAGCCCTGGTCGCCGGTCGCGAGCCACTTGCGGGCCGGCCAGTTGCCGACCGGGAACGCGGCGCGGTCAGCCTCGAGATTGCCGAGGTACCCGGGCGTGACGCGCGCGGACGCGACCTGCAGCTGACCGATCCGGCCCTCGGGCAGTACGGCGCCGTTCGGTGCGACGATGCGCACCGTCGTACCGGGAGCAGGCGCGCCCACCGACACCAGGCTGAGGACGCCAGGCGCCTCGGTCCGCGGCTTGCCCGGGCGTGCGACCGCGACCTTGCCGGAGGACGGGCGCTGGTCGACCCACTCGACAACACCGGTCGGTGGGATGCGTACGCGGTGCACGTTCGGCGTCAGGCCAGGCCGGGCGAACGTGATCCCGGTGACCGTCTCGGTCATCCCCCACGCCGCGACGAACGTCTCCGGCACCACGCCGAACCGGTTCGTCACCCGCAGGAACTCCGACACCACCGGCACCGTGATCTGCTCGCCGCCGCTGACCAGACTGCGCAGCGCTGACAGGTCCCAATGCCGGTCCGGCTCGCCCGCGATCGCCTGGGTGGTGAGCCGGTACCCGAAGTTCGGCGACCACGAGTGGTTCACCCGGTGCTGGTCCATCAGGTCCAGCCAGCGCAGCGGATTCGCCAGCACCCAGTCGGCGTTCACGTGGATGTTCGTGCACCCCGTGAACACCGGCAGCAGGTGGTACAGCAGGAACGCGCCGCTGCGATCCAGCGGGAGCCAGTTCAGCGTCGTCTGACCGGGCCGCACCGGCAGCATCGCCGGCGTACCGGCCGCGAACTCGACCAGCCCGCGGTGCGTCAGCTGCACCATCTTCGGCGCGCCCGTGGTCCCGGACGACAGCATCAGTACGGCGACGTCGTCCGCCGCCGGTCGATGGAAGTCGGACGTCGGCTCATGCCCCGCCATCGCGTCCGGGTCGAGAACCGGCAGGCCGAGGTCGTTCGGCAGATCCGACGGGCGGCCGATCAGCACCGTCCAGCCGAGCAGGTCGGTGATCTTGCGGAGCCGCTCGCGGCCCTCCTCGGTACGGTCGCCGGCCGGGTGCGGCGCGACGAGCAGCGGCCGGATGCCACCGAGCGTGCAGGCCCAGAATGCCGCGAAGAAGCCGACAGGCTCCGTGCAGTGCACGACCGCGGGATCACCGGCCCGTACGCCGTTCGCGCGCAAGCCGGCGAGGATCCGCGCGGCCAGTTCGAGCAACGTCGGGAAATCGAGCTTGGTCTCGCGCCCGTCCGGCCCGATCTCGACGACGCCGGCGCTGCCGTAGTCACGCGCCGCCCGGAGCAACGCGCTCGGCAGGTCGCGGGGGTAGCCAGCAGGAATCATCAACGCCGGCCCGGTGGAGATCGCCGGCCGGTCCGCACCACTTCTCACGCCGATGCCACCACCAGCAGAGACTCACCCGTGAGTACGACGGGACGCGGGAAGACGCCGGCCGGTTGGCGACCCACGGACACGTGCCTCCCCAACTGGACGGAGCGGGTTCTGGGCAGACCCGCCTCACTTCACACCGACAGCAGCCCCGTTTTCCACCTGCCGGAACCATGCCGCGACCGGGGGCACCCGGTGCGTCATCGCGCCGACCGACAGCCGTGAACCCTACCAGCCGCGACCCGCCCTGGAGGAGTCCGTTCTCACCAGCCGAAGGTTAAGAATTCCGGCAGGAACCCTGGTACCGCCGACATGCTTCCAACGAGTGACGGCGGGTTCCGATACGCGCCGTACGAAAGCCGTGCACCCGTGCCCGATCAGCGGCCCGCGAGCGGCGTACCAGCTGCTCGTCGTCACGCCGCGTCAGCGCTGTGGCGGTCCCATGTCAGGGCTCCCGGGGAGTGTTGTCGACGTCAGCAAGACCACCGAATGAGGAGTACGAAACATGTCGATCCAGTCCCCGGACCACGGCACCGTCGAGCAGAACCGGGCTGAGCTGCAGAAGGCCGTGCAGGAGTTTGTCGACGCCGGGTTCGGCGGTCTCGAGCTGCGGGTGCACGACGAGCACGGCGAGTGGGTGCGTACTGCCGGGATCCGCGAGATCGGGCAGACCGAGCAGCCGCCGATGGACGGTCAGTTCCGGGTCGGCAGCGTGACCAAGACGTTCGTCTCGACGATCGCGCTGCAACTGGTGGCCGAAGGCAAGCTCGAGCTGGACGGCCCGGTGGCCGGTCACCTGCTCCGGTTCGAGCTGGACCCGCGGATCACGCTGCGGATGCTGCTGAACCACACGAGCGGGCTGTTCAACTACACCGGTGAGTACTACCCGGACGGCACCGTCGTCATGGGCCTCCCCGCGACCGGCAAGGAGTGGGCCGACAACCGCCTGCAGGGCTACACGCCGGACGAGCTGGTCGAGTTCGCGCTCGCCAAGCCGGCCCGTTTCGAGCCGGGCGCCGAGTGGAGCTACTCGAACACCAACTACACCGTCGCAGCGCTGGTGATCGAGGCGGTCACCGGTCGCACCCTGTCCGAGGAACTGCAGAGCCGCATCATCGAGCCGCTCGGCCTGACGGGCACCATCGAGCCGGGTGATCGGACCGACATCCCCGGGTCGCACTCGCACGGCTACTTCCGCTACCAGGACGGCGAGGAGTGGAAGGTCGTCGACGTCACCGAGCAGAACCCGTCACTTCTGTTCGCCGCCGGAAGCATGCTCTCGACCACCCGCGACCTGCACCTGTTCGCCTCCGCACTCCAGGCCGGCAAGCTGATCCCCGCCGACCTGCTGGCCGAGATGCGTACCCCGGAGCCGAAGAGCGGACCGCTGAACTACGGCCTGGGCCTGTTCAAGCAGGACGTCGACGGCCAGACCCTCTACCACCACAACGGCAGCGCCCCCGGCGGGTACGGCGCCCTGATGTACAGCACCGCCGACGGCACCAAGACCCTTACCGCCGCCATCACCATGGCCGACGCCGACGTCAACCTCCTGGAGATCTTCCCCCCAGCCCTCGACCGCCTGGTCAAGGCCGTGTTCGGAAAGAAATAGGGGTGGGCGAAGAGGGGATCGAACCCCCGACATCTTCCTTGTAAGGGAAGCGCTCTACCGCTGAGCTATTCGCCCGGATCCAGCGACCGCAGGAGTCTACCTGAGGTCTGGCCTCAAACTTGCCAAGGCTGTTGCGTAGTCGTCTGGGTTGCGGGCCTCTGCGATTGGGTTGACGACTGACCAGCGGATGAGGCCGGTTTGGTCTATGACAAAGGTGCCGCGGCGAGCGCAGCCTTGGGTGGGGTCGAGGACGCCGTAGGACGACGCGATCGCACCATGTGGCCAGAAATCGGTCAGGAGACCGAAATCCAGCCGCTGTGCGTCGGCGTACGCCCGGAGTGTGAACATCGGGTCGCACGAGATCGCCAGGAACTCCGCGGCGGCCAGCAGGTCCGGCCGGTCGCGGAGTTCGGCCAGCTCACTCGTGCAGACCTGACTGAACGCATAGGGATAGAAAACCAGTACGACGTCCCGGTGGCCGGCGTAGTCGCTCAACCGGACCTGTTCGCCGTACTGGTTCCGTGTGCTGAAGTCGGGTGCCCGGCTGCCCGCAGCCGGGACCGTCACCCGCGGCGACCGGACTTCGGAACCACCAACTTGGTGGCCGACCAGTCGTCGGTGACGCTCAGCGTGCTCGTGGTGGCCAGCCCCGCGACCGGTGCGGCCTCGGTGATGTCGCTGGTCTCCACGTAGCCGTCGCGGCCGACCTTGGGGGTCAGCAGCCACACCACGCCACCGGCCTTCAGGTCGGTCAGGATGTCGAAGAACGCGTCGACCAGGTCGCCGTCGTCCTCACGGAACCAGAGCAGGACTGCGTCCACGACCTCATCGGTGTCCTCACCGGCGAAGTCCTCTCCGGTGATGGCCCGGATCGCATCACGCAGGTCGTCGTCGCAGTCGTCGTCGTACCCGATCTCCTGCACGACCCAGCCGGCCTCCAGGCCCAGCCGGGACGCCATGTTCGGCACTCCGCTCTTGCCGTCCGCGTGATCCGCGGTCGCGCTCACGTGTCCTCCTCCGTGGTCCCCGCTTGCCCGGGGGTAGGTGTCAAAGCCACTCAACTAGCGATAGTCCATCGTGACGTACCGCGTCGCGCAAGTATGCACCAGGGTTCCGTGACGTGTCCGGTATGCGCGTGCCGGGTACCGGGCGTGTCCGCTGGCATCACGCCTGGCGAGCCGGAATGGAGCCTTCTGGGAAGGCGAAGTAGAACGCATTCCGAACAGGTGACAGGATTGCGGGTGAACACAACCAGAGAGAACGGCAGGACACCGTGGCTTCCGGACACGAACCACCAGCCATCATCACCGAGGGGATGCCCACCCAGCTCCCCGACATCGACCCTGACGAGACGCGTGAATGGGTCGAATCGCTCGACGCCGTCCTGGACGAACGGGGCAAGGCGCGAGCGCGCTACCTGATGCTCAAGCTGATCGAACGAGCCCGGGAGCGACAGGTCGGAGTGCCCGCACTGCGGAGCACCGACTACATCAACTCGATTCCACCCGAGCGGGAGCCCTGGTTCCCCGGCGACGAGCACATCGAGCGCCGGATCCGGGCCTTCATCCGGTGGAACGCCGCGGTGATGGTGAGCAAGGCGAACCGCAAGGGCCTGGAGGTCGGCGGTCACATCGCCACCTACCAGTCGGCCGCCAGCCTGTACGAGGTCGGTTTCAACCACTTCTTCCGGGGCAAGGACCATCCCGGCGGTGGCGACCAGATCTTCATCCAGGGGCACGCCTCCCCCGGTATGTACGCGCGCGCCTTCCTCGAGGGCCGGTTGAGCGCGGACGCACTGGACGGTTTCCGCCAGGAGGTGTCGCGCGGGCCGCACAACGGCCTGTCGTCGTACCCGCACCCGCGGTTGATGCCGGACTTCTGGGAGTTCCCGACGGTCTCGATGGGGCTCGCCGCGCTGAACTCGATCTACCAGGCGCGCTTCAACCGGTACCTGCACAACCGCGGCATCAAGGACACCAGCCAGCAGCACGTCTGGGCGTTCCTCGGTGACGGCGAGATGGGTGAGCCGGAGTCGCTCGGCGCGATCGGCCTGGCCGCGCGCGAGGAGCTCGACAACCTCACCTTCGTGATCAACTGCAACCTGCAGCAGCTGGACGGACCGGTCCGTGGCAACGGCAAGGTCATCCAGGAGCTGGAGGCGTACTTCCGCGGCGCCGGCTGGAACGTCATCAAGGTGATCTGGGGCCGCGAGTGGGACAGCCTGCTGGCCCAGGACCACGACGGCGCGCTGCTGAACAAGATGAACAGCACGCCGGACGGCCAGTTCCAGACGTACTCCGTGGAATCCGGTGAGTACATCCGGAACAACTTCTTCGGCGGCGACGCGCGGCTGCGCCAGATGGTCAGCGGCCTGTCCGACGAGGAGCTGCGCAAGCTGCCCCGCGGCGGTCACGACTACCGCAAGGTGTACGCCGCGTTCAAGAGCGCGACCGAGCACGTCGGGCAGCCGACCGTGATCCTCGCCCAGACCATCAAGGGCTGGACGATCGAGGCGCTGGAGGGCCGGAACGCGACCCACCAGATGAAGAAGCTGACCTCGGAGGACCTGAAAGCGTTCCGCGACCGGCTGTACCTGCCGATCGAGGACAAGGACCTCGAGGACGCGTACAACCCGCCGTACTTCCACCCCGGCACCGACTCGCCGGAGTACCAGTACATGATGGAGCGGCGTAAGCAGCTCGGTGGTTCGCTGCCGGAGCGCCGGGTCGCGCCGAAGACCTCGCTGACACTGCCGGGCGACGCGGTCTACAAGCCGCTGAGCAAGGGCAGCAACCAGCCGGTGGCGACCACGATGGCGCTGGTGCGGCTGTTCCGCGACCTGATGAAGGACCCGGAGATCGGCGACCGGATCGTCCCGATCGCCCCGGACGAGTACCGCACGTTCGGTATGGACTCGATGTTCCCGACGGCGAAGATCTACTCGCCGCACGGGCAGCAGTACGAGGCCGTCGACCGCAACCTGCTGCTGTCCTACAAGGAGTCCGAGCAGGGTCAGCTGCTGCACGAGGGCATCAGCGAAGCCGGTGCGATGGGCTCGATGATCGCCGCCGGTACGTCGTACGCGACGCACGGCGAGCCGATGATCCCGTTCTACATCTTCTACTCGATGTTCGGCTTCCAGCGGACCGGTGACTCGCTCTGGGCGCTCGGCGACCAGCTCGGCCGGGGCTTCCTGGTCGGCGCGACCGCCGGGCGGACGACGCTGACGGGTGAGGGACTGCAGCACGCGGACGGTCACTCGCCGCTGCTCGCCTCCACGAACCCGGCGGCGGTGCACTACGACCCGGGCTTCGCCTACGAGGTCGCGTACATCGTCAAGGACGGCCTGCGCCGGATGTACGGCTACGGTCTGGACGACGCCAAGCCGTTCGGCGAGGACGTCTTCTACTACCTGACGGTCTACAACGAGCCGGTGGCGCAGCCGGCCGAGCCGGAGAACCTCGACGTCGCGGCCCTGCTGAAGGGCATGTACCGCTTCAACGAGGGTCAGACCGCGGACGGCGACGACGCGCCGCGGGTCCAGCTGCTCGGCTCCGGTGTCGCGCTGCCGTGGGTGGTCAAGGCCCAGCAGATCCTCGCTGAGGAGTACTCGGTGGCCGCGGACATCTGGTCCGTGACCTCGTGGAACGAGCTGCGCCGGAACGCGATCGCGGCCGAGGAGCACAGCCTGCTGCACCCGGACGAGCCGGAGCAGGTGCCGTTCATCACCGAGCAACTGAAGGACACCAAGGGTCCGGTCGTTGCCGTCAGCGACTTCATGCGCGCGGTGCAGGACCAGATCTCCCGCTGGGTGCCGAACGACTACACCTCGCTCGGTACCGACGGTTGGGGTCTGGCCGACACCCGGGCGGCGGCGCGGCGGCACTTCCACGTCGACGCCGAGTCGATCGTGGTCGCCACGCTGGAGATCCTCGCCAAGCGCGGTGACGTGAAGCCGGAGGTCGCCGCCGAGGCGGCCCGCAAGTACCGCATCGACGACCCGACCGCGGTCGCCGGCGTGAAGCAGGAGGGCGCCGGGGCCTGAGTCCCGGATCGCCTCGGGGGGGGGGGCGCCGCGGCGCCCCGGCGCGCCGACGGGCGGGGGGGAGACCTGGCCGGCGGCGACGCCGGGCACGACGGTGGGCAGTGC
>NZ_JBSHBJ010000010.1:109553-194185 GCF_053611945.1 Kribbella sp. NPDC054772
CCCACCCCCCCCCCCCCCGGGCGCCCGGGGTGTCCCGCGGGGGGCCGCGGGGCCGCCCCCCGCGTCGCCCGCCGCCCCGGGCCCTCACCCCCCGGGGGGGCCGCCCGGGGGCCGTTCTAGGCTCGGCGACATGTTCGAACTGATCGATCCGACCGTTGACCTGCGGGACTCCTGGCTGGAGTCGGCGGCCGAGTGGGACGGCGTCCACCAGGACGGCGCCGGGGTGTGGGAGGCGAGCGACCTGAGCACGCTCGACGGTTTCGCGACGTGGGTCGGGCGGTTGCGCGAGCAGTCCGACGAGACCCGCGAGATCGAGGCCGGCCGGGTGCACGCGTCGTACTGGTGGGTCGTCGAGGGCGGGACGTACCTCGGCGCGATCAGTCTCCGGCACCGGCTCAACGACCGCCTGCTCGAGGGCGGCGGGCACATCGGGTACGGCGTCCGCCCGTCGGCTCGTGGTCGCGGGGTGGCGACGTGGGCGCTGGGGGCCGCGGTGGAGCGGGCGCGGGCGCGCGGGATGGACCGCGTGCTGGTGACGTGCGACGACACCAACGTCGCGTCAGCGCGGACGATCGAGCGCAACGGCGGGGTGCTCGAGGACGTCCGGGACACCTGGCTGGGCCGCGCCCGCAGGTACTGGATCACCCTCTGAATCACCCGCTGGATGGGGTCTACACGTCGGCGTGACCTTCTGGCGTGACCTTCTGTTGCTACGGTCGGACCGGCAGTCCGATCTCACGGGGAGTAGTCGAGCGTGTCCGTATCGCAACAGACCAGCGGGGAGAAGACCTTCCTCGGTCATCCGCGCGGCTTGATGACGCTGTTCACCACCGAGCTGTGGGAGCGGTTCAGCTACTACGGGATGCGCGCGATCCTGCTGCTGTACCTGACCGACAAGGCGCACGGTCTCGGCCTCGGCGAGTCGCTCGGCCAAGCCGTGGTGTCGATCTACGGCGCGTCGGTTTACCTGCTCTCGGTGCTCGGCGGCTGGTTCGCCGACCGCGTCTTCGGCGCCCGCCGCACGGTCCTGTACGGCGGGTCCGTGATCGTCGCCGGCCACGTGTGTCTCGCGCTGCCCGCCACCGGACCGGCGTACGCCGGGATCGCGTTGGTTGCCCTTGGCACGGGTCTGCTGAAGCCCAACGTGTCGACGATGGTCGGCACGCTGTACGAAGACGGCGACAAGCGCCGCGACTCGGCGTTCTCGATCTTCTACATGGGGATCAACATCGGGTCGTTCACGGCGCCGTTCGTGGTCGGGTTCTTGCGCCGCGAATTCGGGTTCCACGTCGCGTTCGCGGCCGCCGCGGTCGGGATGACGCTCGCGCTGATCGCCTACCTGCTCGGCCGGCGGACGCTGCACGGACGCGGCGACACCCCGCCGAACCCACTGACTGCCGAGGACCGGCCAACGATGGTGCGGGTCACGGTCGCGGTACTGGCGCTGCTCGCGGTGGTGTTCGCGTGGTCGGCCTGGCGCTCCGGCGGCATCGGCCCGAAGCCGGTCGTGGACGCGATCTCGTACCTGTGCTTCCTGGCCCCGATCGCGTACTTCGTGATGCTGCTCCGGAGCCCGCTGGTGACACCGGTGGAGAAGCAGCGGGTGCGCGCGTACATCCCGCTGTTCATCGCCGCGATGCTGTTCTTCATGCTGTTCGAGCAGGCGGCGACGACGCTGACCTCGTTCGCCGCCGACCGGACCGACCTGCACCTGTTCGGGATCGAGATCTCGCCGGAGTTCTTCCAGTCGGTGAACCCGTTCTCGATCATCGTGCTGGCGCCGGTGTTCGCGGTGATCTGGATCAAACTCGGCGACCGGGGCCCGTCGATCGGGCAGAAGTTCGCCACCGG
The DNA here is from genome assembly GCF_053611945.1 of Kribbella sp. NPDC054772. Taxonomy (NCBI): domain Bacteria; kingdom Bacillati; phylum Actinomycetota; class Actinomycetes; order Propionibacteriales; family Kribbellaceae; genus Kribbella; species Kribbella sp. NPDC054772. Next base: position 111,405 of record NZ_JBSHBJ010000010.1, read on the forward strand.
CCTGCTGCTCGCCGGGATCTCGTTCGCGGTGATGGCGCTCGCGTCGTCGGTCGCCGGGGACAACCTCGCGTCACCGCTGTGGCTGGTCGGCGTGTACGTGATCCAGACCCTCGGCGAGCTGTTCCTGTCCCCCGTCGGGCTCGCCGCGACCACGGTGCTGGCGCCGCGGGCGTTCCTCAGCCAGATGATGGCTCTCTGGTTCCTCGCGCCGGCCGCCGGTCAGGCGATCACCGCCCAGCTCGTGCAAGCCACCGATGGCGCCTCCGAGACCGCGTACTTCGGCGGGCTGGCGATCGTCACGATCGTGGTCGCGGTCGCCGTGTATGCGTTCGCGCCGTGGATCCGCCGGCACACCGACGTACGACAAACCTCGTAGTCGCGCCCTGGGGCGAGTTGCGCATTCTGTCCGACGCGGCCCCACCGACATCTTCGCGAAACTCGACGTACCGTCCCGAACGGCCGCCGTGGCGTACGCCCACGATCACAACCTGCTCTGATCTAGTCCGTGAGGCGGTCGGCCAGCCAGGCGATCGCGAGCGGGTGGCGATACTCGACGGCGCGATGACCGCCGTCGAAACGCTCGAAATGGACGGCGTCGGCGGAGACACCGACGTCGGTCAGCGTTCGGCGGAACGCCTCAGCACCGAGGTCCAGGAACCACTCGTCGCTCGTCCCCGCGTCGATCCAGATCGCCCGCTGGGAACACAGGGCCTCGGCGTGATCCGGCGCCATCCGGACCGGGTCCCACCGCAGCCAGCGCGCCCAGACCTCCGGCCGGAGCGCGCCGGTCTGGGGGTCGAACGGCAGCCGCGGCGTACCGTCCGGGTCGGGTGAGAAGCAGGCCGAGACGCCGAGCAGCTCCAGCAGCCGCTCGTCCTCGGCCTTGGTGAACGCGACCCGCTCGGTGAAGTCCGACCACCAGCGCATGATGTCCCCGTCGTAGGCCCGCAACTGGCGAGCCGCCCAGAGAAAGTGCGGGATGTACTGCGCCTCGGACAGCGCGTCACCCGAATGCGACGCGAAGGCGCCGAACAGGTCCGGCCGGAGCATCGGCGTGATCATCGCGCCGAGCCCGCCGCTCGACTTGCCGGCGATCGCCCGATAGTTGCGGTCGGCAAGCGTCCGGTAGCGGGCGTCGACCCACGGGACCACCTCGTCGCACAGGTACGAGTGATAGCGGCCGGTGCCCGGCGAATCGACGTACTGACTCCCGCCGTACTTCGTGAACGCGTCGACGTAGACCACGATCATCGGCGGGGCCCCGCCACTGCTGAAGAGAGAGTCGATCAGTTCGGGGACCGGTCGCCGGAACGGCATCCGGTTGCGCCACAGCGGCAGCGTTCCGCCGTACCCGAGGAGCAGGTAGACGACCGGGTAGCGCCGGGTGCTGCCGTCGTACCCGGGCGGGGTCTGGACCCAGATCGGTCGCTGGTGCGGATCGTTCAGTGGATTGCCGCGCAGCACCTGGCTGTCGACCACTCCCTCGTCGATCCGGCCGGTCAGCTCGAGCATGGCATCGCCTCCTCATTTACTACGAAACCATAGTATATGGATTCGTAGTAGTCTCCTGCTCGTGGCGGAGGACTCGATCGATCGGCACATCGCGTACTGGCGGGCCGAAGTACCCGACCTCGACGACAGCGTCGAGGGCATCGTGACCCGGATGCAGATGCTGGTCCGGCATCTGCAGCATCGGCGGGCCGAGGCACTCGAGGAGCACGGCCTGCGCGCCTGGGAGTACAACGTCCTGTGGCAGCTGCGAGCAGCCGGGCCGCCGTACCGGGTGGCGCCGACCGCGTTGGCGATCGCGCTCGACACCCATCCGGCGACACTCACCAACCGTCTCGATCGGCTGACCCGCGCCGGCCTGGTCGAGCGCAGCCGCGACGTGACCGACCGGCGCAGCGTGGTCGTCGTCCTGACCCCCGAGGGCCAACGGGTCTGGGAGGCGGCGATCGATTCGCAGGCCGACGCCGAGCACACACTGCTGCAGCCGCTGTCTGAGCGCGAACGCGAGACGCTGACGAAGCTGCTGCGCAAGGTCGTGCTGTCCGCGGAGAAGGACGGACCCGCACTGATGGCGGTGCCGCGGAGCTGAACGCTCTCCGGAGGGAGCGGGTTCACTCCTGCGGGTGAGGTGCGGCGGGGTCGCGTGACCGGATGCTCTTGGGGTGACTACCACCGAGCGTCCTGTCCCCCGCTGGGCGTACCGCCTGGCTCATGTCATCCCGTTCCTGACCCTGCCGTCCGGCCTGTGGCGACTCGGGCTGGTCTTCGGTTCGTCGATGGGCATGCTCGACGACAACGGCAACCCCGCCGACCTCGGCGGGGTGGGCGCCAAGGTGTACGTCGTCTCGCTGACGATCTTCTCCGAACTCGTCGCCCTCACCGCGCTGGGTCTGGTCAGCCGCTGGGGCGAGGTCGCTCCACGCTGGATCCCGTTCATCGGCGGCCGCCGCGTCCACCCCTACGCGGCGATCGTGCCTGCCACCCTGGGCGCGCTGTCGCTGATCGCGATCTGGACGTACGGGTTCCGGGACGCCTGGACCGACCAGTTCATCCCGTTCGCCGGCACGGGATGGAAGGTACTGATGTTCGCCTGCTACGCACCCCTGAACCTCTGGGGCCCGGCGCTGCTCGTCCTCACCTGGGCGTACTACCGCCGCCGCGGTGTGTCACTCCAACCCGTCACCGAGAGCGTGGCCGGGGTCTGAGCGTGGTCGCCGGCAGCGGCGGCGCCGGGAGCGGGTCGCCGTCGTAGCCCGGGACCATCGGGAAACGGTCGTTCCCCTCAGCGGCGATCGCGGCCTGCCAGGCGTCCCGCGCGGCGACGATCTCCTCGTGACTGCGGCCGATGAAGTTCCACCACATCACGAGCTCTTCCTCGAACGGTTCACCGCCGAGCAGCAGGAACCGCACACCGTTGTCCGAGGCAACCAGATCGATCGCGTCCCGGCCGGCGCCGAGGTAGGCCATCTCGCCGAACCCCGGCGTCAGGTCTCCGACGCGCAACGATCCGTCGACCACGAGGACGGCGTACTCGTTGGACGGGATCAACGGGAGCGTCAGGGTGCGGCCGGCTTCGACGGTGACGTCGGCGCCGACCAGCGGCGTGTACGCCGGTGCGGGCGACGTGACCCCGGCGACGGTGCCGATCATCACCGTCACCTTCGCGCCGTCGAGGTCGAGCTTCGGCAGGTCGGCGTACGCGTTGAAGGCGGGCGGGGTCGTCGTACGGACGTCGTCCGGGAGAGCGACCCACAGTTGCGCGCCGTGCAGCATCGGCGGGGCGTCCGGCGTGGAGACCTCGGAGTGCGCGATCCCGGGGCCTGCCGTCATGATGTTGAGCTCCCCCGGCCGGACGAGAGCATGCGAGCCGACGCTGTCCCGGTGCTCGATCTCCCCCTCGAACAACCAACTCACGGTCTGCAGGCTCGTGTGCGGGTGCGGCGGAACAAGCATCCCGCTCGCCCCCGGTACGCCGTACGAGTCGACCCGCCGGGTCAGGTCGTCCGGTCCGTAGTGATCCACGAAGCACCACGCACCGACCATCCGCCGATCCTTGTTCGGCAACAACCGCCGCACAGTCGTCGACCGCCCCAGCACAACCTCCCGCCCCTCGAGCATCTCCAGCGCGGGCCCTTCACAGTCCCCAGTACCGACAACTTCCGCCGGGTGCTTGTCCAGATCGCTCACGATGACGTCCATTCCAGGAGTTGTTGCTGGTCCCAGGTGTTGATGACCCGGTCCGGGGTGACGCCGCGGTCTTCGGCGCGTTCGCAGCCGTAGACCTGCCAGTCGAGTTGGCCGGGGGCGTGGGCGTCGGTGTCGATGGAGAACAGGCAGTCCATCTCCACGGCCATCGCCAGCAGGCGCTTCGGTGGGTCCAGGCGTTCGGGGCGGGAGTTGATCTCGACCGCCGTACCGAACTGGCGGCAGGCCTCGAACACCACCTCGGGGTCGAACTCGGACTCGGGCCGGGTGCCGCGACCGCCGGTGATCAGGCGGCCGGTGCAGTGGCCGAGGATGTCCACGTGCGGGTTCGCGATCGCGCGGACCATCCGTTCGGTCATCGGTTCGGAGGCCATCCGCAGCTTGGAGTGCACGCTCGCGACCACCACGTCGAGCCGGGCCACGATCTCGGTGTCGCAGTCCAGCGTGCCGTCCTCGTTAATGTCGACCTCGATCCCGTTCAGGATCGTGAAACCGTCCAGCTCGTCATTCAGCTTCTTGTTGAGTTCGGCAACGACCTCGATCTGCTGCAGCCGCCGCTCCCGCGACAACCCGTTCGCGACGGTCAGCCGCGGCGAGTGATCGGTGAGCGCGATGTACTGGTGCCCGAGCCGGTGCGCCGTCCGCGCCATCTCCTCGATCGGGCTGCCGCCGTCGGACCACTCCGAGTGCAGATGCAGATCCGCCCGCAACGCGCCCCGCAACTCCTGGCCGGCCGTCGTCAGCGCCCCCGCCGCCTCCTCCAGCTTCACCAGGTACGACGGTGTCGCGCCGTCCATCGCCTCGACGATGACCGCCTCGGTCTTCGGCCCGATCCCGGCGAGCTCCGTCAACGTCCCGGCCCGGCGCCGCGCCCGCACCTCGGTCGGCGGCAGGGCAGCGATGGTGTCGGCCGCGCGCCGGTACGCCTTCACCCGGTGCGTCGGCTGCTGGTCGCGCTCGAGGTAGTACCCGATCGCCCGCAGCGCCGCGATGGCGTCGTCCACACCCGCCTTGTCGGTCATACGCCCATCATGGCAGCGCGGACCCCCCGGCCATCACAATCCGGCCGGCGAACCCGGCGTCCGCGGGGACCCGCCGGGAACCGGCGATTGTGATGGCCTGGGGATCCGGGGTTTATGGTCTGGACGTGGCGACCAAGGAGCATCTGGCGCGGGCGGAGCGGTTGCAGGGCGCGACCGGTGCGCTGGCCACGGCCGCGATGGCGGCGATGGACGCCAAGCTCCCGTGGTTCGCCCAGCTGTCCGCGCAGGACCGGTCCTGGATCGGACTGGTCGCGCAGTCCGGGATCTCGGCGTTCGTCGAGTGGTTCCGCGACCCCGAGGCGCACTCCTCGATGCCGACCCGGATCTTCGGCTCCGCGCCGCGCGAGTTCACCCGGGTGATCTCGCTGCACCAGACCGTCGACCTGGTCCGCACCACGATCGAGACCATCGAGAACACCATCGGCACCCTGCTACCGCCGGACGACGTACCGGTCGTGCACGAGGCGATGCAGCGCTACGCGCGCGAGGTCGCGTTCGCCGCCGCGACCGTCTACGCGCAGGCCGCCGAGATGCGCGGCGCTTGGGACGCCCGTCTTGAGGCGCTGCTCGTCGACTCGGTGATCCGCGGCGAGGCCGACGAATCGGTCCGCTCGCGGGCCTCCGCCCTCGGCTGGACCGGAGCCGCCGGTACGACGGGATCCGCGGAGGTCGCCGTGGTCGTCGGGCGGGCCCAAGCCGCGGAGGTCCCGCAAACCGGCAACAACACCTCGAACGTGGCGGACATGGTCCGGCACGCCGCGCGGGAGGCGGGTGCTGACGCTCTGTGCGCGATTCAGGGCGACCGCCTGGTCGTGGTACTCGGCGGTACGAGCAAACCTGTCGAGATCGTACAAAAGCTCGCGCGCTGGTTCGGACCCGGTCCGATCGTCGTCGGACCGGTCGTGAAGGACCTGATGTCGGCCGTGACCTCGGCGCGGGCCGCCGTCGCGGGTCTGCGAGCGGCGGCCGCGTGGCCGGGTGCCCCGCGGCCGGTACAGGCCGACGAACTACTTCCCGAGCGGTCACTCTCCGGAGACGGTCACGCTCGTCGGCAGCTCGCGACAGAGGTCTACGGCCCGCTCACCGTGGGCGATGGCGTGCTCCTGGACACGGTCTCGGCGTACCTGGACTCGGGTGGTTCGATCGAGGCGACGGCCCGGGCGATGTTCATCCACGCCAACACCGTGCGGTACCGGCTGAAGCGTGTGGCGGACCTCACGGGGTACAACCCGCTGGATCCCCGCGACGCTTTCACAGTCCGTGTCGCACTGACCTTGGGTCGCCTGCTCAATCCCGAGCCGGGCAGCACGGTTTTGTAGGATCTCTACAAACCGGCCCCGAAGAATTCGTGCTCGCCCTTCGGCTCACGGCGGGTCCGGCTGAGGGAGAGTTGTCACGTGCTCGTCATCGCCGCGCCCGGTCAGGGTGCCCAGACTCCAGGATTCCTCGAGCCGTGGCTGGCGGATCCCGTGTTCGAGAGCCGGCTGAACTGGCTCTCCGCGGTCGCCGGTCTCGACCTCGCCCACTACGGCACCCAGGCCGACGCGGACACGATCCGCGACACCGCGATCGCGCAGCCGCTGCTGGTCGCGTCCAGCATGCTGGCCGCGCTGGCGGTGTTCCCGCACCCGGCCGACGCCTTCGCCCAGGTCGGCGCGGTCGCCGGTCACAGCGTCGGTGAGCTCGCCGCCGCGGCCGGCACCGGCGTACTGACCGCCGAGCAGGCGATGGTCATGGTCCGTGAGCGCGGCAAGGCGATGGCCGCCGCGGCCGCGCTGACGCCGACCTCGATGACCGCCGTCCTCGGCGGCGACCGCGAGGAGGTCCTCGCCAAGCTCGCCGAGCACGGCCTGACCCCGGCCAACGACAACGGCCCCGGCCAGATCGTTGCCGCCGGCACCGTCGAGCAGCTCGAGGCGCTGGCCGCCGACCCGCCGGCCAAGGCCCGGCTGATCCCGCTGTCGGTCGCCGGCGCGTTCCACACCAGCCACATGGAGCCCGCGGTCCAGACGCTCGCGAAGTACGCGACCGCGATCAGCACTCACGACCCGCGGACCCGCCTGATCTCGAACCGGGACGGCCACGTCGTCCACGACGGCCGCGAGGTCCTGCAGCGGCTCGTCAACCAGGTGAACGCCCCGGTCCGCTGGGACCTGTGCATGCAGACGATGTCCGACCTCGAGGTCACCGGCATCCTCGAACTGCCGCCGGCCGGCACCCTGACCGGGATCGCGCGGCGCGCCCTGAAGGGTGTCGAGACGTTCGCGCTGAAGACGCCGGACCAGCTCGACGACGCCCGCGCGTTCGCCGAGAAGCACGGCAGCCCGTCCGAGATCGACGCCTCCCCCACGTGGCGGCTGCTGGTCGCCCCGATCAAGGGCACCTTCACCCGCGAGGTCGACGTACGCCGGGACTCCGGTGACACCGTCGCCGCGGGCGAGGTCGTCGCGAAGGTGGCGAGCCTGCGTGACGAGGTCGCGGTCACCGCGCCGCACGGCGGCATCGTCGTCGAATGGCTCGTCGAAGAAGGCGACCCGGTCGCCCCGGGCCAGCCGCTCGTCCGCCTGCACCCCGCCGGAGGAACCGCATGATCACACCGTCGACAGGTGCGCAGTACGCCGGGATTCTCGGGATCGGGTCGTACCGACCGCGGCGCGTCGTACCGAACTCGGAGATCCTCGAGCAGATCGACTCCAGCGACGAGTGGATCCAGACCCGGTCCGGGATCAAGGAACGCCGCTGGGCCGACGACGACGAGACCGTGCTGATGATGTCGGTGAACGCCGCGAAGGAAGCGCTCGCGGAGTCCGGTATCGACCCGGCCGACATCGGCTGCGTGATCGTCGCCACCGTCACGCACCTGTACCAGACGCCGGCGATCGCGACCCAGATCGCCGTCCAGGTCGGCGCCCCGACGGCGGCCGCGTTCGACATCTCGGCGGCCTGCGCGGGCTTCTGCTACGGGATCGCGATGGCCAACGACCTGGTCCGCGGCGGCAGCGCGAAGTACGTACTGGCGATCGGCGTCGAGCGACTCAGCGACATCACCGACCGGACCGACCGCGGTACGGCGTTCATCTTCGCCGACGGCGCCGGTGCAGCGGTGGTCGGTCCGACCGACGAGCCGGGGATCGGCCCGGTGGTGTGGGGTTCGGACGGCACGCAGCACCAGGTGATCAGCCAGCGCGAGTCCTGGCAGGAGGTGTTCGGCACCTACAACTGGCCGCACCTGACGATGGACGGCAACCCGGTGTTCCGGTGGGCGTCGTTCGAGATGGCCAAGACCGCGCAGCAGGCGCTGGACGTCGCCGGCGTGAAGGCGGAGCAGCTCGACCTGTTCGTGCCGCACCAGGCGAACATGCGGATCACCGACGCGATGCGCCGGGCGCTCAAGCTGCCCGAACACGTCAAGGTCGCACGCGACATCGAGCGCCAGGGGAACACCTCGGCGGCGTCGATCCCGCTCGCGATCAGTGCCATGCGCGACAACGGCGAGGCCAAGAGTGGCGACCTCGCACTGATCATCGGCTTCGGCGCCGGGCTGGTGTACGCCGCCCAGGTGATCCGGCTGCCGTAACAAGCAGTAGTCCATAGTTGTCCGGGGCAGCTCAGGTGGCTGCACCCGGCTGTCACGAGCCAGCAGAAATCCGAAAGGGAACCAGAGAATGGCCAGCACCGAAGAGATCCGTTCCAACCTCGCCGAGATCGTGAACGAGATCGCCGGCATCCCGGTCGAGGACGTCCAGCTGGACAAGTCCTTCACCGACGACCTCGACGTCGACTCGCTCTCCATGGTGGAGGTCGTGGTCGCGGCCGAGGAGAAGTTCGACGTGAAGATCCCCGACGACGAGGTCAAGAACCTGAAGACCGTCGGCGACGCGGTCGCGTTCATCGAGCGCGCCCAGAACGGCTGACGGACCCGTCACCGTGCTGGCCGGTGCTCATCGGTCCCCCGTTCGCGCGAGGCGGTCCGATGAGCACCAGACCGGCACCCCGCAGTACCCACCCCTCGCTCCCAACCGCAGATCGCTCTTGTGAAGGATGAGGTAACCATGTCGAAGACCCGAGTCGTCATTACTGGGCTCGGAGCCACGACCCCGCTCGGGGGCGACGTGGCCAGCTCCTGGGAAGGTCTGCTGGCGGGGCGCTCCGGTGCCAAGCGGCTGACCGACGAGTGGGTGCAGCCCCTGGCGGTGCAGATCGCCGCACCGGCCGCGGTGGACCCGACCGAGGTCATCGAGCGGGTGAAGGCCCGCCGCCTCGACCGTACGGCGCAACTCGCCGTGGTCGCCGCCCGCGAGGCCTGGGCCGACTCCGGCCTGGAGGACTCCGGGCTGGACAAGGAGCGCCTCGGTGTCGCGGTCGCGTCCGGGATCGGCGGCCTGCACACCACCCTGTCGAACTACGACGCCCTGAAGAGCAACCCGCGCCGGGTCTCGCCGCTGGCGATCCCGATGCTGATGCCGAACTCGTCGGCGGCGTACGTCGGCCTGGAGTTCGGGGCGAAGGCCGCCGTCCACACCCCGGTGTCGGCGTGTGCCTCCGGCAACGAAGCGATCTGGCTGGGGCTTGACCAGATCCGGCTCGGCCGCGCGGACGTGATCATCGCCGGTGGCGCCGAGGGCGCGATCATGGCGCTGCCGCTGGCCGCGTTCGGCATGATGCAGGCGCTCAGCAAGCGCAACGACGAGCCGGAGCGGGCGTCGCGTCCGTGGGACGTGGACCGCGACGGCTTCCTGCTCGGTGAGGGCGCCGGGGTCCTGATCCTGGAGTCGTACGAGCACGCCAAGGCGCGTGGCGCGAAGATCTACGCCGAGCTCGCCGGCGCGGGGATCTCCGCCGACGGTCACGACATCGCACAGCCCGACCCGACCGGTTCGGGTGCCCGGCGAGCGATGGAGCGGGCGTTGTCCGAGGGCGACCTCACCCCGGCCGACATCTTCCACATCAACGCGCACGCCACCTCGACCCCGCAGGGCGACATCGCGGAGTCACTGGCGATCCGGCAGGCGCTCGGCAAGGACGCGGACCACGCGATCGCGACCGCGCCGAAGTCGATGATCGGCCACCTGCTCGGCGGCGCCGGCGCGGTCGAGTCGGTCGCCACGGTGCTGGCCCTGCACCACCGGGTGTCGCCGCCCACCATCAACGTGGACAAGCTCGACGACCAGATCGACCTCGACGTCGCGACCGAGCAGCGCAAGCTGCCCGAGGGCGACATCGCGGCACTGAACAACTCGTTCGGCTTCGGCGGGCACAACGCCGCCATCGCGTTCAAGTCGGTGTAGTTCCTTCACCACGTTTCATCGGTGCAGTTCCTTCACCACCCTCGGAGGACACCATGACCGTCGCCCCGGCGAAACCCGCCAAGCTCCCCCGTGAGCAGGACCCGCGCAACCCGGTCACCCGGCTCCGCAACCTGCTCGACCCGGACAGCCTGGAACTGATCACCCCGGACAACCTGTCCGGGATGGTCGCCGCTCGCGGGACGATCGCCGGGGCGACGGTCATCGCCTTCTGCTCCGACGCGACCGTGATGGGCGGCGCGATGGGCGACGAGGGCTGCGACGTCGTCGTCGAGGCGTACGACGTCGCGCGCGCCGAGCAGGTGCCGATCATCGGCCTGTGGCACTCCGGCGGCGCCCGGCTGGCCGAGGGCGTGCTGAGTCTGCACGCGGTCGGCAAGATCTTCTACGCGATGACACAGGCCTCCGGGAAGATCCCGCAGATCTCCGTCGTGCTCGGGCCGGCGGCGGGCGGAGCGGCGTACGGTCCCGCGTTGACTGACGTTGTCGTCCTCGGGCCGGAGGGCCGGATCTTCGTCACCGGGCCGGACGTGGTCCGCTCGGTCACCGGCGAGGACGTCGACATGCTGCGCCTCGGTGGCCCCGAGCCGCACGGCCGGCGGTCCGGCGTCGTCCACATCACCACCGACTCCGAGGCGGCCGCGCTCGAGCAGGCGCGCCGGCTGGCCGACCTGCTCGCCAACCAGGGCACGATCTCGACCGATATCCCGGACACCGACCTCTCCGGGTTCCTGCCGGAGTCGGCGAAACGCGCGTACGACGTGCATCCGCTGGTCGGCGGTGTGCTCGACGCAGAGTCTGGCGTCGAGCTGCACCAGCGGTGGGCGCCGAACATCGTCACCACGCTCGGCCGGCTCGGCGGGCGCACAGTCGGCGTGATCGCCAACAACCCGCTCCGGCTCGGCGGCTGCCTGGACGCACTGTCGGCGGAGAAGGCTTCCCGCTTCGTCCGGATGTGCGACGCGTTCGGCGTTCCCTTGGTCGTGCTGGTCGACGTACCGGGCTATCTGCCGGGTGTCGGTCAGGAGTGGGACGGCGTCGTACGACGGGGCGCCAAACTGCTGCACGCGTTCGCGGAGGCCGTCGTACCGCGGGTGACGCTGGTGACCCGGAAGACGTACGGCGGGGCGTACATCGCGATGAATGCGCGGTCGCTCGGAGCCACGCGGGTGTTCGCTTGGCCGCGCGCCGAGGTCGCCGTGATGGGCGCGGTCGCCGCCGTCCGCGTCCTGCACCGGCGCAAGCTCGCCGACGTCGACCCGGAGCTCCGCCCGCAGGTCGAGGCCGAGCTCGCCGCCGAACACGAGAAGATTGCCGGTGGCATCGATCGGGCCCGCGAGATCGGCGTCGTCGACGAGGTCGTCGAACCCACCAGCACCCGCACCGCACTGGCCACCGCGCTGGCGAAGGCCGAAGCGGACGGCCCGACCCGCGGGCAGCACGGGAACATCCCGCTCTAGCCGGACATCACGAAGGGGGGGGGGGCGCGGGGGGGGGGGCGCGGCGCGGGCGCGGCGGGCGCGGGGGTGGGAAACACCCCCGCGGGGCCGCGGCCCCCCCGCCCCGCCCCCCGCGGCGGCCCGCCCCTCACCCCCCCCGCGCCCCCCCACACCGCGCGCGGCCCCACCGGGGTGGCGCCCCCCCCTTCACGTGGTGCGGCCGCTGTTGTTCACAACCACCGGGGGTGTCCCGACACCCGGTGGCCCAGCGGCCACGGCCCCTCCCACCCTGTGCAACGTCTGATGCTCAGTCTCATCGAAAAGTTCGGGGAAGTCTCCGGACTTCATAGGTTTCTTCTGAAGTTCTCAGGATCGCCTCAGACAACCTGATGCAGCCACCGCACCGGCGCACCGTCACCGGCGTACCGGAACGGCTCCAGCTCGTCGTCCCACGGACGCCCGAGCAGCCGCTCGACCTCTTCGGTCAGGTCGGCCTCGCCACTGGCCGCCTTCAGCATCGCGGCCTTCAGCCGGTCCTCCGGGACCATGATGTCGCCGTGGACGCCGGTGGTCGCGTGGAAGATCCCGAGGTCGGGGGTGAACGAGTACCGCTCGCCCTCGGCGCCGTTGCTCGGCTCCTCGGTGACCTCGAACCGCAGCTTCTGCCATCCGCGCAGCGCGGACGCCAGCTTGGCCGCCGTACCGGCCTCAGCCTGCCAGGACAGTTCGGCCCGGTACGTGCCCTGGGCCGCTGGTTGCGGCGTCCAGTCCAGTTTCACGGGCACGCCAAGGATGCCGCCCGCGGCCCACTCGACATGCGGGCACAACGCTGACGGCACCGTGTGGACGTACAGAACGCCACGAGTTGTCGCCACCGGGACCTCCTGTGCTCGAGCTGCGCCTTCCCCAGCGTTCTCGAACAGTCCGTCGATCTCGGCGTACTGGTTTCTCTACTTCAGTCTCTCAGGGCACCACAAGATGACCCGCGAAACACTTGACCATCTTGCACCACTGTTACCACAAACACCAGTAACCTCGCCGTGTCAACCACATCACTGTCGTGTCGCGACCGGGGGTCAGGTGACGCGGCCCGGCAGGGCGGCGGCGTACGAGTCTGCGGCCCGCTGCACGGCTTTGACCGTCTTGCGCTGCCAGAGGGCGATGACGGGGTCCGGCCAACTGGAGACGTTCTCGAGGCGATACGTGACCTCGGTGCCGCCGGCGTGCGGCGCGAAGGTGTACTCGCCGCGATACCAGAACTGGCCCTGCAGGCCGATCGTGGCGGCCGCCGGGTCGGCGTCCACCGAGACGCCCGCCGGGTTCCCCCCGTCGAGGCCGAGCAGCACCTTGCAGCGGTCCTCCGTGAGCAGCGGCTCGACCTGCTCGAAGGGAACAGCGGCTACTGCCTTGGCGGTTCCGAGAAGTCCCATGCCGCCAAGGGTAGCCTGTCTACTTATCGGCTCACGGGAACCGGGTGGCGAGCGCAATACAGGCGCCGGCCGCGGCGAGCGTGAAGAGCATCGCGATCCCGGCGTACCGAGCGGTGACTTCCTTGTCCACCTCGTCGTACCCGACCGAGGAGCCGATGTCCTTGTAGACGTCCTCGAGCTCGCCGGCCGACTCCGCGGTGTACGCCTTGCCGCCGCTGATCTCGGCGACCGAGCGCAGTTCGGTGCGGTCCGGTGGGACGCGCTGCCGGATGCCGTCCATCTCGATGAAGCCGGAGTCGGTACCGAAGCAGATCGTGTACACCGGGGTGTTCTTCGCCTTCGCCGCCTGCGCGCCCTCCTGGGCGGTCCGGCCGACTGTCCGCTTCCCGTCGGACAGCAGCACGATCCGCGCCGGGGCGGGCTCGTTCGGGTGCTCGGGGTCCGGCGGGACCTGGGTGAGTGCCTGCAGCGAGGTGAAGATGCCCTCACCGGTCGCGGTCGACTCGGCCAGTTCGAGCCCGTCGATCGAGCGCAGTACCGTCGCCCGGTCGGTGGTCGGCGGCACGATGATCGACGCCGTACCGGCGAAGTTGACCAGCGCGACGTTGAACTTGCCCGGCAGCTGATTGACGAAGTTCTTCGCCGACTTCTTCGCCGCCTCCAGCCGGTTCGGGTCGATGTCGGTGGCCATCATCGACAGCGAGACGTCGATCGCGACCACGATCGTGGCCCGCTCGCGCGGCACCTTGACCTTGTCCTTCGGCTGCGCGAACGCCACGATGCAGGTGAACGCGGCCACCAGCGCCAGCCCGACCGCGAGATGCCGCCGCCACTGCGGCCGCCGCGGCGCGACCCGGTCCAGCAGCGCGATGTTGGTGAAGCGCAGCGCGTACTGCGAGCGCCGGTGCTGGAGAAAGATGTATCCCGCGATGATCAGCGGGATAAGTAACAGGAACCACAACCGCCCCGGAGACAGGAACTCCATCAGCGAGCCACTCCCTTCGGCGGTTGGTGCAGGCGGGACGCCACGTGCCGGTAGGCGAGCACGAAACGCACCGTGTCCGCGACCCAGTCACGGTCGGTGCGCAGCACGAGATGACCCGCACCTACCCTACGCAGGGCGGCCCTGGTTCGTTCCCGCTGCGCCAGCGCGGCCACTCCGAACGCCTCCCGGACCTTGCGCCGCCGGGTGTCGATCTCGCGGACCTCGCCGGTCTCCGGGTCACCGATCGTGACCACACCGATGTTCGGCAGTTCGAGCTCGCGCGGGTCGACGATCTCGACCGCCAGCACCTGGTGCTGCGCGGTCAGCTTCCGCATCGCGCGCTCCCAGGACGGCTCGATCCCGCTGGCCACCTCGCCGTCCTCGGGGGTGAGGAAGTCGGAGACGATGACCCGCAGTCCGCGCTTGCGCTGCGTCCGCGCCATCGACTCCAGCGCCGCGGCCAGATCGCTACGGTGCGCCTCCTGGTCGGTGCCGAACTGTTCGGCGAGCAACGCGCGCAGCAGTCCGTAGAGCGCGAGCCGCCCGGACCGGGCCGGCCAGCGGCGCAGCGCCGAGTCGCGGAGCATCAGCCCGCCGAAGCGGTCGCCGAGCCGGTGGGTGAGGAACCCGACCGTCGCGACGGCCGCGACCGCGAGCTCGCGCTTCTCGAGGGTCGACGTACCGAAGTCCATTGAGCCGGACAGGTCGACCAGCGCCCAGGTCTCCAGCTCCCGGTCCGCGATCAGGTCGCGGACGTGCGGGACCGTGGTCCGGGCGGTGACCGCCCAGTCCATCCGCCGGACGTCGTCACCGACCTGGTACTCACGGGCCTCGGCGAGCTCGGTCCCGGGCCCGGGGAGCAGGCCCAGATGTTCCCCGTGCAGGTAGCCCTCGAGGCGCCGTACGACGGTCAGCTCCAGCCGCCGCAACGCACGCTCGGGAGCGAGCTGCGAGATCGTCATCGCAACTCGCGGATCGGGACGGTTTGGCATCAGTGCTCCGGGCCTGGGAGTGCTTGAGTGGTTGCGGCGGTCAGGTGCGTGCATCGCGGTGCTAGGCGAGCGTCCTCGATGCGGAGCATCGTGGATGCTCGGCTAGTGCCGTGAGGTGCGTGCCTGGGCGTCGCAAGCACCAAGCACTCCCGGGCCCGGAGCACTAGACGAACTCCGGGCGGCCGGTGCCGTCGGCGCCGTCGCGCCAGACCGGCTGGGGCGGCGGGACGGTCGCCAGGATGCGCTCGATCACGGCCCGCGGGTCGATGTTGTCCGCGACCGCGTCGAAGGTCAGGCCGAGGCGGTGGCCCATCACGTCCAGCGCGACGGTCTGGATGTCGCTCGGCAGCAGGTAGTCGCGGCCGTGGATCAACGCGAGTGCGCGACCGGCCGAGATCAGGCCGAGCGTGGCGCGCGGGCTGACACCGAGCTCGATGATCGGTTCGAGGTCAGGCAGGTGGAAGTCGGTCGGCGTCCGGGTCGCCATGACGAGGCGTACGGCGTACTCCGCGACCAGGTTGTGCACGAAGACCTGCTCGGCGGACCGCTGCAGCTCGAGGATCGTCTCCGGCTTCAGCACCTGCCGCGGCTCCGGCGGGTCGACACTCATCCGGCGGAGGATCTCGAACTCCTCGTGCCCCCGCGGATGCGGTACGTCGATCTTCACCAGGAACCGGTCCCGCTGCGCCTCGGGCAGCGGGTACACGCCTTCGGACTCGATCGGGTTCTGGGTCGCGATCACGATGAACGGCTTCGGCATCGGGAACGTCTGGCCGCCGATCGACACCTGCCGCTCGGCCATCAGCTCCAGCATCGCGGACTGCACCTTGGCGGGCGCGCGGTTGACCTCGTCGGCGAGCACGAAGTTCACGAACGTCGGGCCGAGCTCGATGTCGAACGTCTCACGGGTCTGCCGGTAGATCCGGGTGCCGACGATGTCGGACGGGACCAGGTCGGGGGTGAACTGGATCCGGGCGAACGTGCCGCCGACCACGCTCGCGAAGGTGCGCACGGCGAGCGTCTTGGCGACGCCCGGAACACCCTCGAGCAGGCAGTGACCCTTGGCCAGCAGTGACACCATCAGCGTCTCGACCATGTGCTCCTGGCCGACGATCACCCGCTTGACCTCGCCGACGGCCTCGCCGATCAGCCGGGACTGCTGGGCCACCGTTCCCGCCGGCACCGTGGTTTCGGTCATGCCTGTCCTTCCGGGGCCCGCGCACGGACCATGTCAAACACCGTCAATCCCCACTTCGCAACACCGGCCATTCCATCAGATCCCCGGGTTCAGCACCCGCAGGGCCCACCGGATCCCTCCCAATCCTCCCCCGCCCACCCAAATCCCGCCCGGTCTGCGCACTTTGAGCACCCACCGACCACCTCCGTGCCGGATCCGTGGTTGGTGGGTGCTCAAGGAACTCGGTGGCGGCCGTGGCGACAGTGCTACCAGGGATGTGGTGGGATTGGGGTGATGACTGCGACCGATTCCCAGCCTGAGGTGCAGCCGGCGGATGCGCCGGAGGAGCGGCCTGCGCTGGAGATTCCGGACGCCCTGCCGCTGCAGCCCGAGGACCCGCCGCGGGTCGGCGAGTTCTGGCTCCGCGGCCGCCTCGGCGCCAACGCTGCCGGATTCCTGTACGCCGCCACGGACGATTCCGGCCGCTCCGCCGTGGTCGCGATGATGGCCGAAGGCTCCGCCGACGACGCCGCGGCTCGGGAACGGTTCGTGCATGCCGTCGACGACCTCCCCGAAGACGCCGTCCTCGCACACAACGACTCCGATGACGACGACCTCGCACTGTGGGTCGCGGTCGGCCCGATCCGGGAGGACGACGGGTCGAGCGCCGTGTCCGACGAGCGGCTGCTGGCCGAGCGCCGCGGCGAGGACGTCCTGTCCTCGGTACTGATGGACCGGGTCCCCCAGATCGGGAAGCTGCGTGGGCCGGATTTCCGGCACTACTGGGAGAACCGCCGCCGCCCCGGCCTGTTCCGCATCTGGCCGCTGCCATGGCCGGAGGCGCTGCGCCCGGCGTCCCGGTGGGCGCTGGCGCTGGCGCTGTTGACGATGGCCGTGATCATGGCTCTCGCGGTGTTCCTGGCGTGGCTGCTGTTCCGGCACGCCCAGCCGCTCGAGCCGGAGCCGGTGATCCCGACCCCGACCGGCACGACGACCGTCACGGTCACGCCGACGACACCGCCGCCCGGCACCGGGTCCGTGAGCCCGAGCACCGGCGGCCCGTCGACGGTATCGCCGAGCCCCGGCGGCACTCCTCCGACGGAGGTACCGACGGGTTCGCCGCCCACGGCGACGAACCCTGGCGACAAGTTCTAGCGGTTCCTCGTGCTGCGGGGCCGCTGCTCGAACTAGCGGTTCCTAATGCTGCGGTGCCGCGGCTGGGCGTCCGCGGCGCAGGCCGATCAGCCCAATCAGGCTGATGACTGCCCAGCTGCCCTCCAGCAGCAGGAAGCCCCAGGACAGCTGTACGGCCGCGATCGCCGCGAGGACTCCTGAGCCGAGCAGGTTCAGCAGCTGATAGGTGACAGTGCGCTGCTGCAACCGACCGGCCTGGGCCGCCGCGAAGGCGACCAGAATCGTGAGCGCGCCAACGATCTCGAGAACATCCAGAACGTGCATGAGGACGAACCCCTTCCAAGAGGGTGAGGCGCCGTCTTGTCAGACCGGGTACGGCGCCGCTCGTCCGGGGAGCCGCGGAATGGCGAACTCCTACTCCGAGTCTAGCAAGCGCACGAAGTCCGGGTCGTTCCACAGCCGCTCCGGTACGGGCTGCCGGACGAGCGCCGCGTCGGCCCGGATCTCCGCCGGCGACGAGGCCGCGATCAGCACCGAGGTCACGGCGGAGTGCCTGCTCGGGTACGCCAGCGCGGCCTGCGGCAGCGAGACGCCGTACCGCTCGCAGACCGCCGAGATCCGGCGGGCCTGGATCGCCAGCGGGTCGCTGAGCGTCTCTGCCTGCATGACCTGCGGGCTGAGGACGCCGGACACGATCACCGACACTCCGCGTGCGAGGCAGCGGTCCAGTAGCGGCGTCGCGGAGCGGTCGAGCAGCGAGTACTGCGCGGTCAGCAGCACGCAGTCCAGCTCGACGTCACGCACCAACTGATCCAGCTCGCGCCACTCCCCCGACACCGTCCCGACCGCTTTGATCGCACCGTCGCGCCGCATCCGATCGAGCACCGGGTACGCCGTCTCGTCCTCGGCGAACACCAGATCGACCGCGAGCCCGAGCCGCTCGGAGCTCGCGCGCACCGATGCCTCCGGATCGGCCCCGGCGGGCACCTTGGTCGAGACCAGGAACTCGCCACGTGGCCGCTGCTGCAACGCCGTACCGAGTCGCCGCTCGGAGTCGCCGTACGCCGGTGAGCTGTCGAAGAAGCGGATACCGGCCTGGTAGGCCGCGTCCACGGTGGCGACCGCTGCCGCGTCACCGTCCGCGCCCGGGGGTTCGCCGAGATGCGAACCACCGAGCCCGAAGCGTGGTGGCCGGAACCTGACCGTCGAGCGGGGCGCGAGCACCTGGCTGGGTGCGGGCATCGCACTCACCTCCGCTGGTCGGCTTGGGTACCTACAGGATCGGCTCTCTACGAGACTTTCGCATCTCGAAACTAGGATCCGGATTCGTAGAGTGTGCGCACCTCCGCGTCCGTGAGAGCGCGGTCGTACAGGTGCACCTGGTCGACCGTTCCGTCCAGGAAGTCGACCTGGTTGCCGCCGAACTTCGCCCGTCCGATCACCGTGTTGCCGGTCGAACCGGAGTCCAGGCTGCAGGCGGCCTTGGTGGCGACCAGGGCGCCGTCGACGTACAGCCGCAGTTCGCCCTTCACGACGTCGCGGACGCCAGTGACGTGGTACCACTGGCCCGGGTTCGGCTTGGTCGGCGCCAGTGCCCGAATGCCCGGGAAGCTCATCGCGAACCGCTGGTCCTGGCCGGAGTACTGCAGGAAGAACGCGCTGTCCCGCGCGCCGTCCTGGCTGACGAACGTCTGGAACGAGCCGTCCACCTTGTCGAGTTTCACCCACGCACTGGCCGAGTAGTTACCGCTCGTGTCGAGCAGTGCGGCGCCGGTGTCGACAAACTGATTGTCGCCGTTGAGTGCGACGCCTTGGCCGTTCTTGCCCTCGGCAAATACTGCGCCACCTTGGAGCGTGGCGTCGTTGTTGCCTACGGCATCTTCTCCGGTTCCGTTCAGCGGATAGAAGTGAATGCCGTCGGCGCCAGGGGTTCCCGGGCCTGGGTTCGGTACGCCGGTCCCGGTTCCGTCGGCGCCCGCGATGATCGCCTGGTTGACGGTCCGGACCTGGGCGAAGTCCATCTTCGGGATCCGCCGGTCGTAGGTGAAGAAGCCGTTCAGCTCCCCTTCGACATCGGTGATCTGGGTGTACACCGATCCGCTGATCCCACACTGCCGAGCCGACCTGAGGACGTCGTTCTGGTTCTCGACGTACCGTCGCGTAAGCGTCGCCGAGTCAGGCTCCATCTCGTACGCCGACCCGTCGCCGAACCACATGTGGTCGGGCACCTTCAACCCGAACCCGCCGTGCTCGCCGTCCACCGCCGCTCTCTCACCCGCCGGTGCTGTCGTCGCCGGGCCGAGGTAGGCATGGTTGTCGATCAGGTCGCCGCGGCCGGAGTCACCGTGGGAGTTGCAGCAGTTGACGCCGCTGTGCGCGTTGACCAACCGGGACGGGTCCTGCGCCTTGACGGAGTCGGCGATCCGGCCGGTCTCGGCCTGGTCCCACTCGCCCCAGCCCTCGTTGAACGGGACCCAGACGGTGATCGAGGTGAAGCTCTTGTGCTCCTCGACCATCTCGCGCAGCTCGGACTTGAACTGCGTCCGCCACGGCTCGGGCATCGGGTCGGTCTTCGACGCCGGCATGTCCTGCCAGACCATCAGACCCAGCTTGTCGGCCCAGTAGTACCAGCGATCCGGCTCGACCTTGATGTGTTTGCGCACCGTGTTGAACCCGAGCCGCTTGTGCTGCTCGAGATCGAACCGGAGCGCCGCGTCGGTCGGCGCCGTGTTCAGGCCGTCCGGCCAGAACCCCTGGTCGAGTGTTGACAGGTTGAACAGGATCTTCCCGTTCAGCGCCATCCGAAGCTTGCCGTCGGCACCTTTCTGCAGGCCGACCGACCGCATCCCGGCGTACGAACCGATTTGGTCTACCATTTTGCCGCGATCGACGAGCCGGACCTTCAGGTCGTAGAGGAACGGGTTGTCCGGCGACCAGGTCTTCGGGTGCGGGATCGGCAGCCGGAGCTCGGTGTTCGCCTTGCCCCGCACCTGACCGGCGACCTTGCGGCCGTCGTACGCCGTGACTTCGACGTCGAGGCCTGCGGGACCGGTCGTCTCGACGGTGACCTTCAGGGACTGGTTCGGGAGGTCGGGCGTCAGCTGGAGGCGGCTGATCGAGGAGGCGTTGACCGGCTCCATCCAGACGGTCCGCCAGATGCCGGAGCTGCCCTGGTAGAAGATGCCGTGGTCGCTGACCTCACGCTGCTTGCCGATCGGCTGGTACGTCTCGTCGGTCAGGTCCTCGGCCCAGACGATCAGCTCCTGCGGGCCTTTGGCGTGCAGCGCGGAGGTGACGTCGACGTCGAAGCCGTCGTACCCGCCGCGGTGCGTGGCGACCTGCCGGCCGTTGACCCAGACCTTGGCGTCGTAGTCGACCGCGCCGAAGTGCAGCAGGAGCTGCTTGCCCTTCCAGTTGTCCGGGACGGTGAAGGTGCGGCGGTACCACATCCGGTCCTCGTGCTTCTGCAGGCCGGAGAGCGCGGACTCGATCGGGTACGGGACGAGGACCTGCTCGGTGAGTGTGCGGCCGAAGGGTGGTTGCTCGCTGGGGGTTGCGGCGGACCATTCCCAGAGGCCGTTGAGGTTGCGCCAGTCGGGGCGGGTGAGCTGCGGGCGGGGGTAGTCCGGGAGCGCGTTCGTCGGGGAGACGTCGGCGGTCCAGGGGGTGGTGAGGGGTGGGGTTCCTGCGTGCCAGTCGGTGGTGGTCTGGGTGGCCGCTTGGGGAATTGAGGCTGTTGGGACGAGGGTGACCGACGCTGCGAGGACGGCCGCGGCGAGGACTTTGAGCATGGGCGGGAGGCTCCTCTCGGGGCGGAGAAAGGCGATCCCATGACAACGCTCTCACCACAAAACCGCAAGAGCTCGCGCACGATCAAACATTCACGCAGACCGGACTCGGGGTACTGAAGTCACTGACCTGGGTCAGCCCGCCACTCGTTTGGTCTACCAAAAACGTCGTGATGTTGTTCGACTTCTGGTTCGCGACGAACAGCAGCCGGCCGCTCGGGTCGAACGCGCAGTGCCGCGGCCAGTCGCCCCCGCAACTTGGCGTACCAACGGGCTCGAGCTCGGCGCCGTTGGTCCTGAAGATCGCGATGCTGTTGTGCCCGCGGTTGGTCACGTAGACGAAGGCTCTGTCCGCCGACACGACGACCTCGCCCGGGTAGTTCTGTGCCCCGGCGGGTGCGGTGGGCTGACTCGAGAGCGGGGTGACGACACCGTCCTCGTAGCCGCAGACGGTGACCGTGCTGTCGAGCTCGTCGGCGACGTAGGCGTACCGCCCGGATGGATGGAATACCAAATGTCGCGGGCCGGCGCCGGTCTTCACCTTCGCCTGGTGCTGCAGGGTCAGCTTCCCGGCCGCGAGGGTGTAGGTGTAGATCGAGTCGGTACCGAGGTCGACCGCCAGGACGTAGTCCCCCGCCTGCACCACCTGGTGCGCATGCGGCTCGGAACCCTCGTGCTTGACCAGATCGGTTTGTTGCCCGAGGCTCCCATCAGGATTGATCGGGTGTACGGCGATGTCACCGGAGCCGTAGTTCGCGCTGAGCAGGTGGTCGCCGATCTTGGCGAGATGGCAGGGCCCGGATCCCTTGTTGGATTGGCGATTCAGGACCTTTGGTATACCAGCGATATCGATCGCGGTGACCGCGCCGGTGTCTTGCTCGTTGACGGCATACAGAAAGCTGCCAGACCGGATGACAAACGACGGATCCGCGACGCCGGCGATCGTCCCCGTCGCGGTGATCTTGCCCTTGTCGTCGTACGTCGCGATCCCGATGCCGTCGCCGTACGTCCCGAGATACAACGTGTTGCCGTCCCCACGACCGACCGGAGTGCTGGACGCGGGGGCGGCTGGGGTGCGGGCAGCTGGGGTGCGGGCAGCTGGGGTGCTGGCAGGATCGCCAGGCCCCGGTGTCTCGCGGCTGGCGGCCTGGTGGATCGGGGCAAGCGCGGCCGCGGTGAAGCCGAGAGACCCTCGGCGACTGACCCTCACGACGCCACCAGGACGCGGATCCACGACGGATCCCCCGCCGGGGAACTGAATGTCACCGTCGACCCCACCGCGCTTCGCCCGAGGTACCGCGGGTCCACCGTGTCCACGACCAGTACGAGGTGATGCCCCGCCGGCACCTCCCAGCTCGTCGCCTCCAACGTCACGTCGAGCGGCACCGCCTTGCCGGGTGTCGCCCCGCGCAGCGTGTACGGCTTGTGTGAGATCAACGACCCGACCCCGAGCGCGTCAACGTCGTACAGATAGGCGAACAGCGAGGTGTCGGCTGCCGAGGGTTTCACGGTCACATGCACCTTCGGCGCCCCATTGACCACCGCGCCACCACTGCACACCGGCCCCGACCAAAGGCCCGCGAACGACCTGTCCACCAACGGCGTCGCGACCCCCGTCGGGATCGACAGCAAACCTTGCAGCGCTCCCGACACCAGGGCGACCCCACTGTCCGCGACGGTTGGTATACCAGCGCCGATCGCCCGGCTCCACCCAGTCGACGCCGAGCCCTGCAACGCGCCGCCCTTCGTGAGGTACGACGTCCGCTCGGACCCGACCGCGGCCCAATCGGGATACCCACGCCACACACCACGCTGCGACTTCAACTCCACCGGGGCCTCGGCGTCCGCGCCGTTGTCCGCACCGGTCAGGTAATGCCGCAACCAGCCGGCCAGCTCGTCCCACGTCTCGTTTGGTAGACCAACCGCACCGCCGGCCTCCGGCGTCGCGTGATCGCCGTGTGCGAGCAGCAGCCGCTTCGGACCGGTCAGCCGGGTGAAGAAGTCGGTGTACTGCGACGGCGGGAAGATCGAGTCCTCGAACGCGTTCGCGAGGAACACCGCCGGATGCCGCGCGTTGATTTGGTCTACCATCGTCGCCGCCGATCGGACTGGAGACAGTTGCCTCGCCTCCGCGATCGCCCCGTCGAAGTCACCGGTGACGAACTTCGTCTGTAGCGCCGCCATCTCCGGCCCCGGCCGTCCAGTGACGTTGCCCAAGGCAAGAAGACCGGCCACGGCCTGCAGGGCGACCGTGTCGTTCGGATCCAGCGACCGGATCAGATCGGCCCATCCGCTGAGCGCCCCGACCGCCTTGATCCGCGGATCCTGCGCCGAAGCGAGCAGCGACACGCCCGCGCCGTACGAGATCCCAACCGCCGCGACCCGGCTGGTGTCCGCCGGCGTGTGGCGGCCGGCCCAGTCGATCACCTTGCTGACGTCCGCGACGGTGGGCGGACCGGCGATGTCGATCCCGCCGCCGGTGTCCCAGAAGCCGCGACTCGAGTACGAGATCACCTGGAACCCTGCCGAGGCCAGCTTCGCGCCCTGCCCGACGTACTCCGCGTTTGGTATACCCCAGCTCGACGGCATCACCACGAGCGGGAACGGACCAGAACCCTGCCCGGTCGGCGTGAGCACGACAGCGCCGATCTCGATCCCACCGGCGCCGGGAATGCGCTGGTATGCCGTACTGAAGCCCGCCGCGGCCTGACTGGCTTCAGCGGACGACCCGACCCTGACCAGGGTCAGCGTGATCAGGGTCAGGGCGACTGCGAGGGCGGCAGCAAGTCTGCGCACAGGGGCCTCCGGCGTTGGGAACTACCGGAGGGTAACCAGAAAGTTGCCGCTGTGTCACTACTTCAGCACGGTGAGTGCCGGATCCACTCCGGTCGCGTCGACCGACCACGCCCAGAGCCTCTTCGCCAGCTCCGGGTCCTGCGCGGTCCGCGTCGGCAGCACGACCTTCGGCGTTCCGCGGTACTCGAAGAAGCTCGGCCCGACGAACGACCCCGGCCGCAGATCCGGGTACGTCGCGGCGTACAGGCTCGGCCACGCGCCGGCCGCCGCCGACTGCGCGACGAGTCGAGTGGCCGTCGCCATGACCTGCGCCTGGAAGACCCGCCCGGCGAGCTCCGGCCCAGCGGCCTGCAAATGCGTCGAGGCGTACCCAGGGTGCGCCCCCACGCTCAACACATCGGCCCCGGCAGCGCGAAGCCTCCGGTCGAGCTCGAGCATGAAGAGCAGGTTGGCGAGCTTCGACTTCCCGTACGACTCCCACTTCCGGTAGCTGCCCGCCGGCCGCCGCAGGTCGTCCTGGCTGATGCCCCGAACGGTCTTGTGCATGAACGAGCTGACCGTCACGACGCGGCTTGCCGGCGTCTTGAGCAGCAACGGCATCAGCCGCCCGGTGAGCGCGAAGTGCCCGAGATGGTTGGTCCCGAGCTGCAGCTCGAACCCGTCGATCGTCTGCCGGTACGGCGATGCCATCACGCCGGCGTTGTTGATCAGCAGATCCAGCCGGTCGGATGTCTTGACGACCTCGTCGGCCGCCCGAGCGACACTCGCGAGATCGGCCAGGTCGAGTTCGAGCACCGTCGGCGCCCGCCCGGCCGTGTTCGTCAGTCGCTCCGCCGCCTGCGCCGCCTTCTCCGGGTTGCGCGCGGCAACGAGCACATCCGCCCCGCGCCTGAGCAGCTCCAGCGCGGTCTCGTACCCGAGCCCACTCGTGGCGCCGGTAACGAGCGCCCGTCGTCCGGTCAGGTCAGGAATGTCCGCCGTACTCCAGGTCATGGGGCCTCCCGGCCTGGACTGAGGAACGCAGGGAGCGAAGCGACCGGAGAGACGAGGGAAGGCCGGGAGTCAAAGCCCCATGACCCGCCGCGCCGGAGGCGTGGCATGAATACAGTCATGCGCCCAACAGTAGTGCTGGGCGCATGACCTAGTGGTGCTACTTGAGGATCTTGCGGTCCTGGAAGGCCTTGGTGACCTGAGTGGCCGCGGCCTTGCCGTAGAGCAGCCGGGCCGCCTGGACGGTGTCCTGGGCCGCGGCGGCGAACGAGGTGTCGGGGTCGTAGAAGAACGTCGCCTCGAGGATCAGCTTGTTCGCCTTGGTCCGGCCGAGCGCCTGGTGGATGTCCCACAGGGCCCGCGACCAGATCTCGCCGTCGTCGTGCACCTCACCGTCGATGTCGTCGGTGGTCTTGGTGCCGTCCGTACGACGCAGGCAGTGCGGCTCGTCCGTCGTGTACGACGTGGCGTCCCAGTCCATCACGCACGGCAGGTTGAACCCCTTGCTGACCGGCACTGACATCGTCACGGCCCAGTAGTCACCGAAGCCCTCGCCGATCGCACCGCCCTGCTCCGACTCACCGAAGCCCGGCACCACGTCGTCCTGGATCGCGTGACCGTACTCGTGCCAGATCACCTCGGCGTCCTCAGCGTCGTCGACACCGCCTTCGCCGTACGTGATCATGTCGGTCGACGGGTCGTAGAACGAGTTGTCGTCGGCGTAGGTGTCGACGGACACGTCCTGGGACTCGTTGTTCACCTCGGTGAAGCCCAGTTGCTGGATGTACTCCTGCGCCTGGTTGATGTGGTAGTACGACATGACCTGCTCGAACTTGTCGTTCTGCCGCTGGTACACGAAGGTGTTGGTCTTGCTCTGCGCGAGACCGCCCTTGGCTTCCTTGATGTTGACGTAGCTGCCGTTGAGCTTGCCGGAGCCGTCCAGGTTGCGCAGGATCACGTTCTTCTGCGCCAGGAACAGCGCGTCCTGGTTCTTGTCGTTCTGATCGGTCAGCTTCTCGTTCTGCTCACTGACCACCGGGTTCGGGTCGAACACCGAGCCGCGCCCGTCGATGTTGTCGCTGATCACCTTCGACTCGACAACACTGCCGCTCTTGGCGTCGACCAGCGACCGGCTGACACCCTCGGTCGAACGGCTGGTGACGTTCCAGACCAGGCGGGCGTTCGGTCCGCCGATCACCGCGAGCTGCGCGGCACCGCTCGTCGCGGCCGGCTGCTTGACGAAGCTCTTGCCCGGCTCACCCGATCGGGACCGATTCGCCCGCGCGGTGACCGTGGCGTTCGCGCTCTGCGTCGCGGACGCCGGAGCGACCGTCGCGCTGACGTCCAGATTCGCCGGTACGGCGTCGCGTCCGTCGGCGACCTCCACCGAGCCGTCCTTCGCGACGTGCTTGGCGTAGTACCCGTTGATCACCGGCAGCCCCTTGAAGGTCTGCTGGTACCAATAGTGCTTGCCGAGCAGCGACGTCTTGGTCTTGATCAGCTGCAGCCCGTCCGGGTTCGCCGTCGCTGCCTGCGGCGCGGCCCCCGCCGCGCTGGTGAAGGACAACCCGAGCGACATCGTCGCCACTCCGGCGGTCACGGCCATCAGCGCCTTGCGGCGTCTCCTCATACGTTCCCTCCCACGCTCATGGTGCGTAACGCAATCACTACGATCCGTCGAACCCTAGTTCGGGGCGGAGCACCGTGGGAAGCGATCGCCGCGGGATTCCCGGCGGCAAGGGAAATCCTGTCAACCGACCGCGAGAGGTTTCGCCGGGTACTCACGCAGTACCAGCGAGGTGCTGACCACACCCAGCCGGCCGATCGCGTCGACGATCTGCTCGAGCCGTCCTGCGTCGGCGGTGTGCACATCGAGCAGGAAGCAGTCCTCGCCGGTCAGCCGGTACGTCGTGACGATCTCGGGCCGCGTCGCGAACAGCTCGAGCGCCTCGGGGATCCGGGCATGCGACGTCCGGACCCGCACCACCGCGTGAATGTTCAGGCCGACCCGCGTCGGCTCGACGAGGGCCCGGTACCCGGTGATCACGCCGGACCGTTCGAGCCGCTGGATCCGTGCGGAGACCGCGGGCTGCGACAGGTTCACCCGCCTGCCGATGTCCGAGCCGCTCAGTCTGCCCTCAGTCTGGAGGATCGCCAGGATCTCCCGGTCGATCGCGTCCAATGAACCAGTCGTTGCCTCGCTCATCGACCTCCATTTCATCAGTTCGGGGCGCCGTACGGCGATGACTCGTCCATGATGGCAGCGACCCGAACGATCAGGAGTGTCCATGACCTTCGTCATCATCCCCGGCCTCGACGGTTCCGACGAGCGCCACTGGCAGTCCCGGTGGGAGTCCGATTGGCTCGCGGACGCCGTACGGATCCAGCCGGCGTCCTGGTCGGCCCCGGACCTCGCCGACTGGTCGGACGCGATCACCCGCGCCGTCGAGAAGGCGCCCGGCGCCATCGTGTTCATCACGCACAGCCTCGGTTGCCACGCCCTTGCGCACTGGCTGACTGGCTGACTGGCAACTGCACCTCCCGGGTCCGCGGCGCATTCCTGGTCGCGCCGCCGGATCCACTCGCCGCCACCTTCCCCGCCGACCGGCTGCCGTCGTTCACCTCGCTGCCGGTACGGGCGCTCGGCGTTCCCGCCGTACTGGTCGCGAGCACGAACGACCCGTACTGCACCGTGGATGCCGCCGCCCGCCTCGGCGCAGGCTGGGCGGCACCGCTGATCACGCTCGACGGACTCGGTCACATCAACAGCGACAGCAACTTGGGCTTGTGGACCAGCGGCCGTCAGCTCCTCACCGCGTTCCTGGCCGGCCTGGTCGCGGACTGAAGCTGACCGCTTCTCCTCTTACCTTTGGAGCCGTACCCAGGAGAGGATCCCGCCATGTCCAAGCTGAGCCTGCAAGCCCTCAACCGCGCCACGTTGCACCGCCAGTGGCTCCTCGAACGCCACGACGCGACCGCGCTCGAGGCGATCGAACATCTCGTCGGCATGCAGGCCCAGTCCCCGCAAGCGCCGTACGTCGGTCTGTGGACCCGGCTCACGAACTTCGACCCGGCCGACCTGGTCACGCTCCTCGAGAACCGCGAAGCCGTCCGCGGTTCGATGATGCGGGCAACGATCCACCTGGTGTCGAGCCGCGACTTCCTGGCCTTCCGCCCGCTCATCCAGCCGCGTCTGGAGCGCGAGGTCTACCAGAACATCACGTACGGCCGGCATCGCCTCGAGGGCCTGGACATGGACGCCGTACTGGCCGCCGGCATCGCCCGCATGACCGAGAGCCCCGCCACCGCCGTCCAACTCCGCGACCACCTGGCCAAGCTCTACCCCGACCGCGAGCCCGCCGCCCTGGCGCACGCCGTCCGCTGCCTACTCCCCACCATCCAGGTGCCGCCGCGCGGCATTTGGAACAAGGGCGGCAACCCCACCATGTCCACCGCCGAACTCTGGCTCGACTCCCCCGTCGACGCCACCCCATCGGTCGACACCATGGTCCTCCGCTACCTCGCCGCCTACGGCCCCGCCTCCGTCGCCGACGCCCAAACCTGGTCCGGCCTCACCCGCCTCAACGAGATCTTCGACCGCCTCGACCTCCGCACCTACACCGACCTCGACTCCGGCCGCACCCTCTACGACCTCCCCGACCTCGCCCTCCCCGCCGAAGACACCGAAGCCCCCACCCGCTTCCTCCCCGAATACGACAACCTCCTCCTATCCCACGCCGACCGCACCCGCTGGCTTGACACCGCCACCCGTCAACGCCTGACCCTCCAAGAAGTCCTGACCAAAGGCTCAGTCCTCCACGACGGCCACCCCAAAGCCCTCTGGAAACTAACCAAAACCAAAACCCAGGCCACCCTGGAAATAGCCCCCTTCACCACCCTCACCCCCGAAGCCTGGACCACCATCGAATCCGAAGCCCAAAACGTCCTAGCCTTCACCAACCCCAACGCAACCCACGAAATCAAACGAACCGAGCGATAACGCACAACAACCCGACCACAAGGGTCAGGTTGTTGTGTCTCGCGCTTACGAGCGTCGAATCTGCATCAGCAGAGCCGGCACCGCAGCCACGAGCGGCAAAAGCCCCGGATAGAACACCGCGACGACGGCAACCACGATCAGGACGACTCGAGCGATCTGCCGAAGCAGACTTGCCAGAGCCACCATCAATGAGGTCAACGCAACCAGATTAGCGTTCCAACGCTCAACTTTCTTTTGGAAAGCTGTGCACTTGCGACGGGCATTAGAGACAGCCATAGGATCCGACTCCTGTATAAGGTGAAAGATCGCCAAGGCTGCGCTAACAACCACATGGCGAATCGATCACAAAGTGAACGAAAGCACCACGTGGCACTTCTGTCTTTGATTCAAAGGTTAGCAACCCGAAGCCTCCCACCGCCACAGCCGTGGCGGGCAGCGACGAAGCATCCGGTATCGTTCTTGCTGTCGGCGGAGGTGCGCTAACACCGTTGATGCTGATCAGACCGCGGCGCATCAATCGGATCCGACTCCGTGCGCCGCGGTCTGCTTATGCGCGGAGGTCGATCAGGACTGGCCCAACCCGAACACCGTTCGAGCGCGCCAGGGAAACCAGAGCGTGACCTGTCGGGACTCCCGTGATGATGTCTGAGACCGTCCAGCGTGCACGCTCGACCCTACGAGCGCTGTAACCGGAGGTCCTGCTCTCCGAGCGCCCGCCAACAGAGCCGAACTGGTCGTACTGAACCCCAGAGGTCGCGCTCCGGTTGATCGTCGTCTCGGTGACGTACTGCTCGCCGAACCACCGGGAGAAGACATCGGCGTCGTGAGGGTCGATGCCGCCGAAAACGGCCTTGCAACCGGTCGAGCCGAAGACTGTCGCGCGAACCTCCGGCGGGAAATCCGACATCGTCTGTGACAACAGCACCAGGCCGGCGTTGTTCGAACGCAGCTTCTGTACGCCTCTGGCCACATAGTCGTCGACGAATCTGCCCGCCTCGTCGATCACGAGCGCTTTGAAAAGCGACCTGTCGGTCTCGGACGACGAGGTGATCTGTACGAACTGCGAGACCACCAACCGGGCCAGAATCCGCGAAGCATCCGGGTACTCCGCTTCAGGTAGGGCGACACGTACACGCACCGGGCGGTTCAGATCTCGCATCTGGAATGTCGGCCCGGGGTGGTCGAACAGGTTCCGCAACGAGGGACGGTCGAGGAGGGCGAAGCGCTCGACCAGACTGGCAGCGGGATCAGCAGTGCGCTGGGTCTGCGCCTTGCGGCTGTCGAGCAACGCCTTCAGTTCTTTCGATCCCGGACCTTTGAGCCGCTCCTTCACCCTGTCCATCGAGGATTGCTCGGCCCGGAGAAGACCAAGCAGCTCAGGCACTGTTGGCCACCGCTGGTACGCCGCCTCGAAGGGCGCCAGACACGCGTACAGAGCGTTCTTCGACGCATCGATGAAGTAGGCCTTGTCGTCACTCACTCGTGGCGGGAGGAGCGCAGATGCCAACCGATCGGCCGCGACATCCGCCGTACGGGATCCACCGAAGAGGCTGAAGCCGCACGTCGGATTGAGCGGATCGATCGTGACATCGAACCAGCCGTCGTACGCGAAGTCTGTCGACTTCGGATCGACGACCACCATGCTCGCCTTGCCGGTCAGAGCTGCCAACGAGAGATGCTCGACAATCGGCGTCGCGATACCCCGCGTCTTGCCGGAACCGGGCGGACCGATCACCAGCAGGGAGGTCCGCAACACGTCCAGATCGATGCCGAAATCCCCTGTGATCTCGAAGTCGCTTCGATGATCGACGACGACTTGGCCGAGCCTCACCTGTCCAGCCAGCAGGTTGTGCCGGGCGAACCGCGCACCGGGCAGATTTCGCTGCTGCGATGGGTGCACCAGCGCGGCGCTGCTGTCACGATCGACGGCAAGGGTCAGCTCGTCGAGATCCTGCGGATTCGCTCCCGAACGCTCGATGATGTGCGCGATGCGAGCGCGATCCACATCGCTGAAGTCAGCAGAATGCGCCAATTCGTCAAGCTGGTTGGCAAGCTGCGCATGTGACTCGCGGATCGGCTCCCATGGCTGCACGCTCGGCCGCGGTTCCTCGCGCGGGGGTGCAGGCGCAGGCGGGCCACTGACGGCTGCTGCGATGGCCGCCAACTTCTCCTTGAGAGATTGAAGGTGCTCGCGTCGCTTGTTCATGCGCCCGTCACCTGCACATACCGCTCGAGCGTCCGGATCCGGTCGGCGATTGGTGGATGCGTGGCATAGACCGCACCCCGCCAGCCAGCGGCACGCCGCGCTACGTCTTCACCTTGCGCCTGCAGATCGTAGAAGAACGCGATGGTGTCCCGGGCATATCCAAGGTCCGCGGCCACACGGTCGGCCATCAGTTCGGAGCGACGGCTGAACCATGCGAGCGGTACCGGCACGAGGAAGGGAAGGAGAGCGTAGAAGGCCCAGCCCCATCCACCCCAGATCAACGAATGCAGCAGCAAGCCGCCCAGGGCCAGGGCGACGAAGACCGTGAGCAAGCAACCAAGCGCGGTGATCTGCGATCCCAACCGCGTCATCGACTGAATCAAGGCAAGCATCAACCGGGCGGGCTGGGCGTACCAGAAGACCAGCAAAGTGGCCCACGGGTTACCACCGCGGTGGTGCCCCAACTCATGAGCGAGGACTGCCTGCAACTGGCGCGGTGGGAGGTTGTTCAATGCCCATCTGGTCACGGCGACTGACCGACCGGCTACCGATGCGCCATTGACGCTGTCGGACTCCTCTACCCAAAGCTTGTAGTAGCTAGGTTCGACGCCGGCGCGCGTGCAGACGGCCCGCCAGGCAATGTCGAGTTTCTGCTGCTCCAGGAGCGTCGGCTTGCGCAATCGGCAGAGGTACTTGACGACGTAGTCCTCGGCCGCGGGCAACAGGATCAGTGCGCCGGACAGAACCCAGAACGTCACGACCAGAACGTCCACGAAGCCATCGAAGATCCAGGCCGATACTGTCGAAACGACGCTGAGACTCCAGATTGCCCAAGGGAGTCCGAGCAGAAGCTCGGCCGCGGAGGGCACCGAGAACCGCACCGGCTGCGATGCAGGCCCAGCGGGTGGGAGCTGATTCCCAGGACCGAAGGATCCTGGCGCGCTCTTGGGTGCGTCCGGCGCCTTGCCTCCGCGATTCGACGGACCCGTGGGCTCCCAGTCGTCCGCAGAGAACGAGCCCGGACGATCGTGGTCGTTAGGACCACTCATCGGGCACCTCCACCTTGACCGACCAATCCACGTTCAGTATCCCTTCGAAGCGTCCAACCGCTGTGATCCAGCCTGGCAGGCCGACTCAATACATCGACACATGGACGTGGTCGTAGTGCCCGCCGGTCGCGTCGGTCGGATTGTAGACACCGCCACCGTTGTACGGGCGCCACTGCCCAGTCCGCGCACTCCAAATCTTCCCGTACCAGATCACATACCGCACCCCGGTCTTCGCAGCGGTTTGGATCGTCCAGTTCGCGTATCCGTCGCCCTTGGTGCGCTCGGCCGGTGACTTCCGGGCGTCGCCCCCAACGAAGACGTCGCACGCCTTTCCCTTTGGATGGTCACTTGTGGGGTTCCAAGCGTGCGCGTCCCAGCAGGACATGCTCGGGTTGTTCAGCGCCGCACGCGCTCCTTGTACCCAGGCGGCCATTCGTGGTGTGAGGAGACCGCCCGTACCGGTGGGATCTGGAACGCTTTGGACCTCGGCCGGCCACTGTCCCGCGATCGGACGGCCATTGACCAGTCCACCACCACATTGGTCATCGGCTTGGGTGCCCGCCGACGGTGTGCCCGATGTCACCGGCCGAATGCCGACGCGTCCGGCGTACGGGTCGCCTGGACGGTTGAGGTCGATGCCGGCCTCCTCCGCGATCGCTCGGGCCGTGTTCTCCTGTCGCGCGTAGGCGTCGGGAAAGGCAGAGACCTGTACTGACTGAGCGGCGACCGTGTACGGCAAGGACGCCCAACCGTTGATATCGACCAGGCCACGCGGGCTCGGGGGACTCGCTCCGCCGAAGAAGGCTTCCGCTGAGTAGACGGGATTCATGATCTGCCGAATCGATCCCCACCCTGCTGACGGTCGCTGTTGGAACAGGCCAACCGAATCACGGTCACCATAGGTGAGATTTTGCAGCTGCGACTCCTGCAAGGCGGTCATGAGAGCGACCAGAGTTGCCTGACCCGGCAAACCGCGCCGGACGGCTACACCATCGATGATCTTCGCGTACGCCACCTGGACTGCACGTAGCGGTCCGCGAACCTGCGGATCATCGGCGCCACCAGGGGCACCCGGCGGGCAAGCTGCGCTGACCTGGTTGCCTCCAGCACTGAACGGCATGAGGATCACCACCGCGGTCAGGGCGAGCACCGCACCGGCAGCGGCAAGCTTCGGGCCAATGCTCTTCGCGCCGGCGATCCCAACTGCCGCGGCGAGGTCCTTGCCGCTAAACATCGAGGCCGACCTTGTGCCCGATCACGGTCCGGTCCCGCCGTCAACTGCGCTGACGAGCCACCGCGTCCCGTCGGGAACTATGGTCACCAGCAACGGCACCGCGAACCGCCCGGCGTTCTTTCCGGTCGTCTCGACATTGATCGTCACGAGTCGGGTGATTCTGCTCGGTGTGTCGACCGGGGCGCTGTCGGGCATGGGCTTCGCAACCGTCACGGAAAGAACCTTCGACGCGCCGCCGCTGGTCCGCAGAGCGTCGTACGTCGCATCGCCCGCGTTCGTGAAGCTGTCTGCCAGTTCGGGCGTCGTGAACTGCGCCGCCCGATCAACCAGTTGGGCATAGGTCTCCGTTACCGGAGTGCGCTTGTAGAACAGGTTTGCCCAGTTCCTTGTCACCTGGTCTGCCGCCGCAGTCACCTCGGCGCCTGGGCGCTGCGTTTGCGGCGGCGGGGTCGACAAGCTGGTAGACGTCCCGACCGTGGATTCCGGCACCGTCGTCTCATCCGATCCCGAGGTGGCGCTCGATGTGTTACCAGGTGTCAGCAATCCACTGGGGCCTTGCTCGTCCGAGCGTCCGAACAGACGCGGAAGCCCACCACCAACTCCGAGGACGATGACGGCGAGCAGTACGATGACAGCAATGACTCCGGCCGGGCTCGCGGGCTCGTTACGGCGCCGATCACGCAGCAAGGCACGCTGCGCGGCGATGTCTTCCCGGCGGCGCTGACGTCGGCCTCCGGTCGGCGGGGGTTCACCCGACGAGTCCGAAGATTCCCATGCCCTGTCAACGGTGGAGTTCTCGTTCTCCCGCTTGCCACGGAATGCCACGGTGGATCACCGCCCACCCACGCGGCGGCTCGTCGGGCCACTGCCACGCGCTGCCGAGTACTCACGAAAGTGCCGTGTCGACGACGTCGAGGCCTTCCGGACGACGCGGCTGGCCTTCGGCGGGCCTTCACGGAGGCTCGCCGACTGCACGATCACTCGCCTCGGCTCGTACCCGCTGTGCCTGAGCTGCGCAGCAGCGGCGGACGGCTTCATATGACGGCCGGAGCTCAGGTCGCTGGATCCACGAGTTGCGCCGCTGACCGACTTGCTGTGCTCGACCGAGCCGCCTTGATAGATCGTGTCCTTCGTACGGCGACGTGAACCCGCATCGTCCCGCTTGCCGGGCTTGACGTCTCCCGTCGATGCAGCAATGACACCACCTGCCTTGGGCGTGACGGATCCCGGACGGCCAAGGCCAGGGCGCATCGCATCCGGCCGCCGCTTGGAACCGCCGAACCGCGAGCGCCCGGCTTCGGTGGAGGGTTCGTCGCCCTGTGACGCGCGTTCGTCACCGGCACCGGCAGGCTGCCGAGTACCCGCCGGCGGCATGGTTCGGTACGTGCGGCTGCTCTCCGCGCGCTCCTCCCCGGGTGCACTACCCGACGTACGGCCGCCGGCACCCGCCTTCGCTCGCTCCGGGGTGGGGGCCGCACCGCGGCCGCGGAGAGCTGTAACGACACGTCGAACGGCTTGCACGGCGCCACGGCGCGCGAACGAACCCATCATCATGCTGCCGACACCCGGCCGCATCATCGTGGTCAACCCCTCGAGCAGTCTCCGGAGCCTGAAGGCGGCAACGAGCACGACAAGGGCCAAGCAGGTGACGGGCAACCACCCCAGGCTCTCGCTCAGGGTGAAGACAGCCGTCAACATCGACAGCGCGATGCCAAAGATCAACATCGCCGCAACCGACTGCAGAACCAGCCCCAGCAACGA
Source organism: Kribbella sp. NPDC054772 (assembly GCF_053611945.1). Lineage (NCBI taxonomy): Bacteria > Bacillati > Actinomycetota > Actinomycetes > Propionibacteriales > Kribbellaceae > Kribbella > Kribbella sp. NPDC054772. The sequence continues at coordinate 146,449 of NZ_JBSHBJ010000010.1, forward strand.
CTCCAGCCAGTTCATCCCCCATTGTCGTGATCGACCGGGAATGATGAACAAGCAGGCGAAGACCACACCGACAACCAGCAGCAGCAGACAGCCGACGAACGCCATCAAGGCTGTCGCTGCCAACGCAATGATCAAGAACGCGAACATACCGGCGGCTACCGACGCCACGACAAGAACGCCGACTCGACCGAACGGGTTCTCGCCTTTGGCCCACTTGACGGTCGGCGCGTCGCCACTGCCCTCGCCCTCGGCCACCTGGTTCTTGATGTAGTCGAGGCGCTTGTCGGAATCGATGCCGGTATCGAGCATGCCTTTGCCGTAGCGCTTGCACGCCTCGATCGACCCGAACTCCGCGACACACCATGGTGTCGCAGCGAAGCCTCTCCAGGCGGCATCTCCGGACTTGCGCAGCATCGTGTCTCTGGAAGAGCCGGGAAAGGCCGGCTCGGGCATCTCGATGGGTGTCTTCATCGGCTTGCCCAGGATCTGGTCCGAGGCTCCCATCACTGTCTGCGCACCAACTTGTCGGGCACCATCCACGCCCTTCAGCCAGGTGGCGGCACCAAAGGCCAAGCTGACCGCGAGCAGGCCAGCAGCGAAGACCCAGACCAATTGCCCGAAGGCCGTGCCGGTGGATCGACGGTGGACATAGGCCGCGACAGCTCCGAACGCAAGCGCCGATGGAAGCAACCACCCCGTGAGCTGGCTGCTGATCCCGCCGATGGCTCCGGCCGTCGCGTTCATCAGAGGCTGGATGTCAGTGAAGGAGAACAACCACCACCCGATCGAGATCCCCGCACGCGTCGCAGCCACGATGAACAGCATCAGGAGCTGTGCGAACGAGTTGAAAATCGGCCTGAGCGGATCTCTCAGGCTGCCTTCGTAGTCGAGGCTGTACGCCATCGGGTTGTACTGCTCGAAGAGCGTCCTGGTGTCACCGTGCGTCAGGTCAGGAGTCGGCAGCAGATCACCAAATCCTGCTGGAGCCGTCGGCTGCTTCGGATCGGCTGCGAGCGCGATCTGAGTGGTGACGATCAACGAGATCGCGAGAACGGTCAACGCCGTGCGAGCGCGGCGTTGCCACCTCATGCGACCTGCTCCTTGCCGCCGGGGCGGTTGGCGTTTTGGGGGTTGTCGGGGTCTTCGTAGGCCGGGTACATGGCCTCGTTGTAGGCCGCTTCGTCGGCTTCTTGGTCGTAGACCTCGTCGGGGCCGATCGGGGAGTCGTGGCGGAGGGGGTGGTGGTTCTCGTTGGGGGGCGTGGGGGGATGGCCGTTTTGCTGGGCCACCGGTGTGCCCGGTGCCTCCGCTGTTGCCTGCGATGCGTGCTGTGCGGCTGTCGACCTACCGTTGTCTCCGGTCGGTGCCGGCGGGGTCTGGGCGTAGCCAGGCTGGCCGTTCGGCGGTTGGCCGTGAGAGGTTGGCTGGCCGTTCGGCGGTTGGCCGTGAGAGGTCGGCTGGCCGTTCGGCGGTTGGCCGTGAGAGGTCGGCTGGCCGTTCGGCGGTTGGCCGTGAGAGGTCGGCTGGCCGTTTGACGGTTGGCCGTGAGGGATCGGCTGGCTGTTGTGGGGGGCTAACGCCTGGCCGTTGTTGGCAGCTGGCTGGGGACGGTCTTGTACAGCTGGCTGCGGGGCGTTTTGGGTCGGCGGCAGGGCGGCGCCCTGAGGGCGGGCGGACGCGGTAGGCGTTGTCGACCCGTGGGTGCCGTTGGTGGGCGTGGGCGAACCAGCTGAGGCAGCCCGAGCCGAGGCGGTCGGAGGCGCGGTGGGCTCGTTGGAGGTCGGTGCCGAGGGTGTGCGGGCTTGGGCGGTGGCGGCGGGCTCGAGGTCTTCTTCGTCGTCGGCGAAGGGGTCTTCGGGCTCGGGCGCCGTGGCCACTGGGTCGCTCGTGTCCTTGGAGTGTTCGGACTCCGGGGTGGTGCGGAGGAGGGCGGCGACCTGTTGGCTGGGGATGTCGATCTGGACGGTGGCTACTTCGTCCCAGCGGTCGCGCATGATGCAGTGGCCGTGGCGGATGGATTTGCCGTTGGCGGCGGTGTTGATGCCGCGGACAAGGGTCTGGTACGGCGGGGTTTGCGGGCGACCGAGGAGCTCCAGCAGGGAGTCGACCTGCTCGCGGGAGCGAAGGCTGAACGCGAACAGGGTGGTGATCTGCTCGACCAGACCCGGGAGCTTCAGGATCGACGCGGGGTCCTGGGTGTCGAGGACCAGCGATGCGCCCAGGGCACGGCCGACGCGGGCGATGTAGTCGAGGAAGGACGCGCCGTCAGGGGTCTTCGTCAGCAGGTGGACCTCGGGGACGATGACGACCTTCGAGCGGCCGCGGAACTCGCGGCGGCCGGTCGTGCGGACCATCCAGGCGAGGCAGCCGCGCAGGCAGGCCATGCCGACACGTTCGATCGGGGACCAGGACTCGGGGGCCGCCTCGGGTGAGGGCAGCGTGAGGCCTGGCATCTGGACGACCCAGAGGCCTGGGTTCGTGGTCAGCGAGGAGAGGCCGGACGGCGGTCCGGCGACGACCGAGCCGAGGCCGGTCTCGACCAGGTCGCGCAACGCGAAACCGACCGTACGGATGGTTTCCTGTTCGGAGTTGCACAGTCGCTGGATCACGCCCCACGAGGACGGATCCGGTGACTGGATCTCCGCACGGGTGGCGGCGACGACCGGCGCCTCAGCCGCGCCGCGCAGGTGCGGCGGCAGCAGAAGCATCAGCTGCGAAGGTGCCTGCAGCAACGCATCGTCGACAGGCAGCACGCGGAGCAGGTCCGCGGCGCCGGAGAACTGTGCCGTGATCTCGATGACAGCAGTGGGTACGCCGTATTCGGCGGCGACCGCGGACACACCGGCGGCGTCGCCCTTCAGGTCCAGCAACGGAACCCATGCACCGGCGAACGCGGAATCGAGACCGCCCATCATCGCGGCAGTCGTCTTCCCTCGACCCGACCGCCCCAGGAAGAGCGTCGTCGTCGCGTCACCAAGCGCAGAACCTGCGGCCGCGTCGAAACGCACCAGACCAGGCGTCGACCCCGTCAGATACCCAATCGCCGGACCGGTGGCGTCACCAATGGACGCACCGCCCCAGAACCAGGAGCCGAAGAACGCCGTCGACTCGCGCACATGCCCGAGGTCAGGCACGCGCAACTGGTCGCCCGGCAACGACTCCAGCCACAGGTCGCGCTGCTCGTCGGCGCCGGCGGCAACCGTGATGCCGCGATCCGCATAGTGCGCGATGACCGCGTCGACGTACGCCTCGAGGTCCTCGCGGGTGTCCGCGCTGACCAGCAGCCGTGGGTGATCCTCGACCAGGGTCAGACCGCTCCGGTTGATGTCGCGTTTGACCTCGCGCATGACGCGCTCGGTCTCGACGATCTCGTCGGCGGTCTCCTCCGCGGTGCCCTTCGCGGCCGATCGGCGTTGTTCCTTCGCGCTCTTCCGGGTCTCGTCGACCAGGTGGCGCGCGGTCTTCTTCGTCAGTACCCGGAAGCGGACCGACGCCTCCACGGTGACGTCGATCTCGTCGCCGTCGTCGTCGATCGCCTTGATCTCGGACAGCGTCCGCAGCCACTCCCCCGCGCCCGGCGTCTCGAGCTCTTCGGGGAAGTCCGTCATCGCCAGCACGGTCGTGTACGCCGCGATCTGGCCGCGGGTGTCGTAGATGCGCAGATGGTCGGTGTACGGGACCACGCGGCCCGATGTCAGCCGGGCCAGCGCGGCGCCGGTGATGAGACCACGGCGCGGCGCCGCGACGGCGCCACGGTGCATCTCACGGCTGATCAGCCACGAGATCACCTCGGCCGGCGCGGTGTGCGCCCGCCAGACCGTCGAGCCGAGCTGGCGAGCGAGCTTGCGCACCCGCTCGTCGAGGTGCGCGAGCTCTCGCGCACTGACCCGCCACGACGTCGTACCCAACGCGTCACTGATCGAGCCGCGGACCTGCGCGGTCGCCCGCGGGTCCCGGTCGCTGAGGTGTACGCCGAGGGCGACGTACCGCTCCGGCATCCGCATCTCGTCGATGCGGTCGGCCCGGGTCTGCGCCCACGCCTCGTGGTCGCCGAGCCGGTAGTGACCGGAGACGGAGTCGATGTAGTCCTGACCGGTCGAACGGCCCCAGACCACCTTGAGGTGGCTGAGCCGGTCACCGAGGATCGTCGCGGCCGCGCTGACCGCCGCGTCGAGGGCGGCGTCCTGTTCGGCCTCGGTGGCGAGGTCGGTGTTCGCCACCGAGATCAGGAACCACGCCTCGGCACTTCGCTCGGTGACCAGCAGACCGTCGGCGATGGCCACCAGACGAGGTGGAGGCAGGCCGCGCTCGCGACCGACCCCCACCAGGTTCAGGAGCTTGTCAGCGATCTTCATCCAGGCCTCTTCCCTGATGACGTCCTGCGACTGACCCGTTGTACGTGATCCGAACCCAGCAGGCGGGCCCGCTGGTTGACGGTGATGTCCGCACCCGCGCGGACCATCGGGTCGAGCTCCACCACGACCTCGCGCTCCCACTCCGGCGTGACCCGCGCCTTGGCCAGGTCCGCGACCTTCCGGGTCGAGACGCGCTCACGCCAGGGCAGGTACTCCGACTTGTCGGCCGCCCGGGCACCGAGACCGATGATCGGCCGGTGCGCCCGCAACGCGTAGCGCACGGCGAGCGCCCACTCGGTCACCCGGCGGCGGCGTTCGTGGAACTTGCCCGGTCGCCAGCCGAACGCGGTGATCACGAACGGCGGCACGACGTACAGACTGACGGTGGGTTTCTGCGGTACGCCGATGAACGGGAACAGCAGCGCGACCCAGAGCACGATGATCACCGCACCGAAGATGATCATCCGGCGCCGGGCGCCTTCTCCGAGGTCGATACCGAGCAGGTCGTACTGCCGGGTCTCGATCTCGAAGTGGTGGGTAAGGGTACGGCCGACGCGCATCAATTACCCCCGGACAGCAATCCCCAAAAGCCCTTGAGCACGTTGATGGTCTGGTTGTTGGCGTAGATCAGCCCGCCGACCAGCACCCCGGCCGCGATGTGGCCGAACAGTTCGCCCCACTCGCGCTTGAAGTAGTGGCCGATGGCCCGCAGTACGAGGATGGCGATGAAGATGTTCCCCGCGATGACAAGGACCCAGTCCTTGAAGTCCGCACCGGTGGGGACGTTCGGGTCGGCCATCGGCACGGCAAGCTGAACCACGCTCGCAGCCAGTTCGTGCGTCGTCATTGAGGTGTCTCCCTTGTTGCCTCGGTCATCCGATGGCCAGTCGCTGGATTCATCCGACGGCAGCCACTTGCCATCGCTGTGCTCCGTCCGTGGCGACAGTACGCCTCAGCGTGAGCGTGTAGGTCTGGTCCAACGTGGTGTCACCCACGCCGTCCCAGGTGACGGCGGCGGTCGCCCGCCGTTCGTCGTCGTTGCCGGTGTAGACCTGCCAGTCCTTCAGCGCCCCGAACTTCACCGCACCGTTCAGGCTGCGGATCGTCGAGCCGGGCGAGGTCACGGCCGACACCTTGTTGTCCGACTCGGCGTACGCGCTGAAGAACGCTTCCGCGTCCTTCAGCGTCGCCGCGGTCAGGTCGTCGTCGGGCGCCCCCGCGCCCGGCATGTTGTCCGGCAGCGGAGCCCGGACGTCCGGCACGAACGTCGGCGGTCCGCTGACCACCACGCGCGCCGCCGTCCGGACCACTGGGACCGATACGCGGTCCCAGGAGACCGGACCGGCCGCCCAGCCCCTGCCTTGTTTGGTGAAGGAGTGCACGCGCACTCGTACGTCGACGGTGCCTGTGAGGCCGTTGGAGTCGGTCTTGACCTCCCCCGGGTAGGCCACGTCGGCAGTCTGCTTGCCGCGACCGTTCCAGCCCGCGCGGCTGTCCAGGCCGGCCGCGAGGTCGAGGCCGATCTGGGCCGGGCGGGCGTCGGGTGCGTTCTCGTCCCAGGTCAGGTACGAGACGGCGTACCGCGTCGCGACCGCGCGGGCCTCGTCGGCCGGGAAGCTGCTCTGCCCACTGACCACCGGTTGCTGCGTCCGGTTCGGGCTGACCCAGGAGCGGATACCGCTGATCGCGGCCAGCAGCAGTACGACGACCACGAGCCCGCGAAAGAACCGCCGGGCCCAGGTGGAGAACGACGACTCCGGCTCGGTCGACCAAGGCGCCTGTCCGGGCCCCATCACCTCGCGGGCCTGGCCCGGCGCGGCGTGGGCGCCCTGTGCGCCATGCGGAGAACGCTGCTTCAAACGCTCGGGTGAGCGGTGTTCAGGGTCCTGCGGCGCGCCGTCCTGGCCGCGAGCGGCGGGACGACGGGGCGGAGCCATCACACCGCCGGGTGGCGGCGGGGTCTTGCCCTGCGGAGCGGAGTACTGCGCGGCCACGCCCTGCGCCTGGCGAGGACCGGGTGACACCGGACCACCGGGGTGGTCCCACCACTCCGGCGCGGTGCTCTGCGGGCGTCCCTTGCCCGGTTTCTTCGTCCGGCGCTGGTCCGACCAGTGCTCACCTTGTGGCGGCAGGTTCAGTAACGTTCGCCACCAACTCATCCCTACCCGCCCCTCAGACAGCAGTTACGCGGACAGTAGCCGCGAGGATACGGCACGCAACCATCCTCCGGGAGGCCTGAGCCCGGCATCCGGATGCTCCATCGCTCCCCGCAGCCATACTGTTACCCGACTCGCGGGCGGTGTCACCCTGAACGGCAAGCCGCGACACCTTCGGTACCGTCGTCATAGCTCCTCTCTCATGCCTACTCGGGGTCCGAGCAAGCAGCGCACACCATGCCACACGCCGCGGACAGGTTCGAAAATCCGTGCGAAGAACAGGGTGAAAGAACGCATCACCTGATCACGCATAGTAACCGATCGAGCGGGCCCGCCTGTGGAAAACTCTCCCGTGGCGAGGGGTCAAAATCGGCTTCGGACAACCGCTTGCCAGCAGGACTTCCGGGCATAAGGTCGGAGTGACCCCTGCTACCCCCTGGAGGACCAGGATGGAAACTCGCCGACTGGGCCGTCTCGGCCACGAGAGCTCGGTACTCATCTACGGCGCCGCATCGCTCGGCGGTGTCGACCAGGACCGCGCCGACGCCTCGATCCAGGAGGCCCTCGATGCCGGCATCAACCATTTCGACGTCGCCGCCGACTACGGCGACGCCGAGCTGCGGCTCGGGCCCCGGATGCCGGAGATCAGGGACCGCATCTTCCTCGCCACCAAGACCGGTCGCCGGACCTTCGAGGAGGCCTGGAGCGAGATCAACCGGTCCCTGGAGCGGCTGCAGACCGACCACGTCGATCTGATTCAGATGCACGCGGTCTGCGATCTGGAGAACCTGGATCTCGTCACCGGCAAGGGCGGTTCGCTGGAGGCGGCGGTCCGGGCCAAGGACGAGGGCATGGTCCGGGCGATCGGCATCACCGGCCACACCGCGCAGGCGCCGTCGGTGCACACCGAGGGCCTGCGCCGGTTCGACTTCGACAGCGTGCTGACGCCGCTCAACTACAAGCTGTCCACGGACCCGCAGTACGCCGCCGACTACGCGGCCCTGGTCGAGGCCGTGAAGGCCTCGGACGCGGCCCTGATGACGATCAAGATGATCGCCCGGCGGAACTGGGCCGACGGCGAGCAGAAGACGTACGACACCTGGTACCGACCGTTCGACGAGCAGCGTTACATCACGGCCGCCACCGCCTGGCTGCTGAACGGGCATCCGGAGATCACCGGCCTGGCTACCGCAGGTGAGACCCGGCTACTGCAGCAGATGATCGTCGCGGAACGCGAGCGGGCCGATCTCTCTCCGGAAGCGGCCGCATCGATCCTGCAAGAGGTCCAGGACTACGCGTCACCCTTCGTGGACATTCCGATCTAGGAGAGTGGCCCAGGTCACATTCGAGACTCCGGATTCCGGTCAGGTCGTACGGCGTACGACTTTCTGTCGGCATGCCCGGATGAGACACGTGCGGGGTCCGGGAACAACCGAGACCCCGCTCGGTGTTGACTGCGGTGTACTCATCTACTTTCGGAGGTCGTAGTGGCAACGGTCGAGCTGACCCAGGACAACTTCAACGAGGTGGTCGGTGGCGACGGTCTCGTACTCGTGGATTTCTGGGCCGAGTGGTGTGGCCCGTGCAAGATGTTCGGACCGGTTTTCGAGAAGTCGTCCGAGACGCACGAGGACATCACCTTCGGCAAGGTCGACACCGAGGCTCAGGCCGAGCTGGCGCAGGCCTTCCAGATCGCGTCCATTCCGACCCTGATGGCGGTTCGCGACGGCGTCGTCCTGTACTCGCAGGCCGGTGCGCTGCCGGCGGCGAGCCTGGAGGACCTGATCGGGCAGCTGCGCGCGGTGGACATGGAAGAGGTCAAGGCCCAGATCGCCGCCCACGAGGCGGAGCACGGCACCGAGCCGCACACGCACTGATCTACAAGCAGGTCAAACGCTTCAACGGATCCGGGAGTTCGCATCGAGCTCCCGGATCTGTTGTGCCAGGGCGATCCGGTCCGGGCCCATCTGGAGCTTCGGGTTGTGGTCGAGCGCGGCCAGCAGCTGATTGCGCTCGCCGGGCGTGAGCCGTCCCCAGCCGCTCTGCACCAGCTTCAACGCGTGGTACTGCTCGTTGGCGGTCAGCGGTCCGCGGATCGCCTCGAGCAGTACGTCGCTGTCGATCAGCGAACGGTCGCCCTCCATCAGACCGAGGGCGAGCACCCGGACCACCGGTGAGCCGGTGACGAACAAGTCCCGTACTTCGTCCTTGTCGAACTTCTCCACCGCGGCCGCGTTCGCGACCCGCTGGAGAATCCGGTCCATGATCAGGCCGCGCAACGGGGTGAGCTGCTCCTCACGAAGCTCGGAGTAGATCGTCGCGTACGCCGAGAGCTCGGGCCCCATCCCGAGCCGCTCCAGCGTTTCGGCCGTCTTCTTCGCGGTCTCCGCCATCTGGCGCAGCAGATCCACTTCGAACGAGCCGAGTTTCATCGTCCGGATCCGGTCGACGATCGACGGCATCACCAGGAGCAGCAGGCCGGCAGCGAGCACCGTCACCAACTGCCCTTCGCTGACGCCGGTGAACAGCCCGACGATGCCGGCGACAAGCAAGGCGCCACCCAGCAGCAGGCACAGAATCCGCGCCACCACGTCCACCACCGGCCGAGCCTTCGCCGCCCACGCGGGCGCACCCGTGCCGCCCACACGCCGCGGCGCAGGTGGTGGCGGTGGTCCGTTCACGTTCGACATCACGCCCCGCCTCCGTCCGTCGCAACCCGGTGTCCTGATCGTGCCCGCCTTGATCAGCAATCAGCAAGCGGTCAGCCGATGCACCCGGCACACCGGCCGTCAGCTCGTGGATCTAGGAGTCTCTGGAGCTGAGGACGCAGAATTCGTTGCCTTCGGGGTCGGTGAGGACGGTGAAGGTCGCGTCGGTGGGCTGGCCGATGTCGGCGCGGCGGGCGCCGAGGGCTTCCAGGCGGGCGATCTCGGCGTCGCGGTCCTGGCTGGTGTGTGGTGCGAAGTCGAGGTGCAGGCGGTTCTTGACCGACTTGCCCTCCGGGACCGGGACGAAGACCATGCCGGGGCCGATGCGCTCCCAGGGGGTGTCCTCGACGGTCTCGAGCTCGACCCAGGCGGGGACGTTCACGCACTCGTCGTCGCTCTCGTGGATCGTCTTCCAGCCGAAGGCCTCGGCCCACCAGGCCGCCTGCTTTCGGACGTCGTGACAGTCGATCACGACCGTGTACCAGCGCAGCACCATGACAGATCCTCCCCAGAACGTCGGAGAGCAGATGGTTGCACGCGACACCGACAAAACAGAGAGCGGGCCCTGGGCAGGGGATGTCAGCCAGGGCCCGCTCTCGGTGCTGACCGGAGCGGCAACGTGGTGGCCTGAGGAGGCGCGGGCAGATGAGGCGCTGCCCGAGGAGGGTCACCGAAAGGGCTGCTCGAGATGACGGTCAGCGGGATGGAGGGGCCACGTCGTTGGAGCCCCTCCAAGCCGTCGTCAGCGAAGTGGGTTGAACGGACGCAGCTCCGCGGGCGCACGGCCGGTGGTGATGGTCTCCGCGAGCAACTGGCCGGTGACCGGGCCGAGCGTGATCCCCCACATCCCGTGCCCACCGGCGGCGTACACCCGCGGCGACGCGGTCGCGCCGATCAGCGGCAGCCCGTCCGGGGTGCACGGCCGCGGGCCGACCCACTCGAACGTCCGGGCGTCCAGGTCGGCGTCCCGCAGCAGCGGCCGGGCGGCGTCGACGATCGCGTCGATCCGCCGCGGGTCGAGCTTCGCGTCGGGCTTGCGGAACTCCATCATCCCGGCGACCCGGAGCCGGTCCCCCAGCGGCGTGCAGGCGATCCGCTGCGCCGGGAAGTACACCGGGCCGGCCGGCACGTGCGCCATCGGCACGCTGAAGCTGTACCCACGCCCGGCCTGTACGACGGTCTTCACGCCGAACTGCCGCGCCAGGTCGCCGAGCCACGCGCCGGTTGCCATCACCACCGCGTCGAACGGGTCGGTCTCGCCGTCCCCGGTGATCAGCCGGACGCCGCGGATTTCGTCGACGATGTCCTTGACCACCACGCCACTGATGATCTGCCCGCCGCGGGCGATCACGGAGTCGGCGAGCAGCCGGACGTACTCACCGGGGTTGATGAAGCGCTGCCCGTGCAGCCGGATCGCCGCGCCGATCTCGTCGGACAGCGACGGCTCGATCTCACGGGCGTCGTCGCCGCTGATCGCCTCGAACTCGATGCCCTGACCGGCGGCGTGGATCTGCTCGATCTCCTCGAGCAGCACCTTGCGCTCCTCGACGGTGCGGTACGCGGCCAGGAACGACTTGGCCTCGTAGGTCTGCGCCTCGACGCCGGCCTTGGCCAGGAAGTCGAACGCGCTCAGGGACTGCCGGTTGATCGGAACCAGCGCCTCCATGGCGGTCTTCCAGCGTCCGGCGGTGCTGTTGCGAGCGAAGCGGGTGAGGAACTTGAGGAGCCGCGGGCTCGCGGTCGGTGGAACGTACACCGGTGAGGCAGGGCTCAGCACCGCGCGGACGCCGTACTTGAGGACCGCTGGTTCGGGCAGCGGGGTGGCCAGGCCGGGGGTCAGCCAACCCGCGTTGCCCCAGGACGCGCCTGCGGCGACACCTTCGCGATCGAGCACCGTCACCTCGACGCTGGCCTCCTGGAGGAACCAGGCGGTGGCCAGGCCGACCATGCCCGCGCCGACGACGGCGACGCGGTCGGGGACGATGTGGCTTGCACCAGGTACGGAACCAGCTGTGGTCATGTATCGATGGTGCGGCCGCCCCGCGCCGCTGTCATGGTGCGATCACACCATTGACGGGACAAATGACTGTGCTCAGCGCACAATAACCTCATGATCTCCGTGTCTGACCTGACCGCTGCCGTCGGCCCAGCGCTGTTCGAGGTGGTGGCGGCGGGCAAGGGCGACAGTGAGGTCCGGGACGTCTTCCTGGCCGATCCGCAGGAGCCTGCGACCGGTCAGCCCGGCGATCTGGTGCTCGGACTCGGTCTGCGCGACGCAGAGGACGCTGTCGAGCTGGTCGAGCGCTGCGCGGCCGGCAACGCCTCAGGAGTCGTTCTCCGTACGACGCTGGCGCACGAGCCGACCGTGGCGGCCGCAGCGGAGCGGGAGGTGCTCGCACTCGTCGCACTGCAGCCCAGCGTCACCTGGGCGCACGTCGTCTGGCTGCTGCGCGGCGTACTCGACCGAGCCGCCGCACCGGACTCGCCCGCCGCTGGAGACGCCGGTGTGCACCAGGAGCTGTTCGCACTGGCCGATGCCGCTGCTGCCATCGTCGACGCGCCAGTGACGATCGAGGACAACCAGTCCAGGGTTCTGGCGTACTCCTCCGGTCAGGACTTCACCGACCCGACCCGTGTGTCGACGATTGTCGGACGCCGCGTCCCGGCCGAGGTGATCGCGCACTTCAGGGCCCGTGGCATCTTTCGGCGCCTGGCCCGGTCCAGTGAGCCGTTCCTGGTACCTACCGGACCGAACGGCATCCGCCCGCGTCTCGTCGTACCAGTGCGGGCCGGCGGTGAGTGGCTGGGGTCTATCTGGGCTGTTGTCGACGGTCCGGTGAGTGATGCGGTCACTGCGGAGCTCAGCAACGCCGCGTCGGTCCTAGCGTTGCACCTGTTGCGGCTGCGGGCTCAGGCCGACGTAGCGCGGCGGAGTGCGATCGACCGGCTGCGGACGATCCTGCGGCAGTTCTCTCCGGACAACCCGGTCGACGTACGGCTTCCACGTCAGCCCTGGCGCGTGGTGGCGCTCGGCTCACCCGAGGGGTACGACGTACCTCAGCAGCTCGACCTGTGGGAGTCGACCGGTCGTCGGCACGGCTGGAGCGAACCGCAGCTCGCGGACCTCGACGGAACGGTGCTGGCCGTGGTCACCGACACGGACGGACCAGGGTCGTGGATCTGGCTGCAGAAACTCGTCATCGAGCAAGCACCCGGCACGTACGCCGCGGCCGGTGGTCCGGCCCGCGGACCAGCCGATCTCCCGATGTCCCGAGCCGAGGCCGTCGAACTCCTCGGTCTGGTACGTCGGGGACTCGCGCCCGGCCCCGCACTTCGGGTGGAGGACGCCTGGCACCTGCTGACGGTGCATCGGGCCGTCACCTCGCTTGATACCACCAAGATGGATGGTCCGCTCGCAACGCTGCTGCGGCACGACATCGAGCACGACACGGGATTCGTGGAGACGTTGCAGGCCTGGCTCGACTATCCGGGGCAACCGCAGCGGGCGGCGCGCGCACTGCACCTGCACACGAACACGTTGCGGCACCGGATGAAGCGAATCGGCGAGATCGCGCACCTCGACCTGTCCGATCCGCGGCAGCGTCTGGCCCTGCAACTACAGATCGCGGCGGTCCGCACCGAGCACTGAAACCGGCACTGAGATCTTCGCCACAGCCCCATGTAACAAGGCTTCACATTCCGGCAACTGTTGAGCAACATCCGGCTGACAGAGTCTTCCTTGTCAGCCGGTCCGGCCTTTCACCAGGAGGCCGGAACGGCGGACCAAGGTCCGAGCTTTTCACCAGGAAGCTCGGCCCACCGTGGGCCCGGCGATTGTCTGAGCGATCGCCGGGCCAACGGCATTTCCGGGCCGATGTTGCCTACGACAACCGGTTGACGATGGCCGAGTACACGCCCGGCAGCCGTGTCGCCGCAGGCACGATCCGCGGCGCGAGCACGGAGCGGTTGCGGGCCCAGAGCAATGTCGCGGTCAGCAGGCGGCACTCCCAGGAGACCCGGCGCCAGGCGGCCTCGTAGTCCTGCGGGCGGTCGGCGCGGACGCAGTCGACGAGTTCGGCCGACGTACGAAGTGCTACCGCGATGCCTTCGCCGGTCAGCGCGTCGACGTACCCGGCGGCGTCGCCGACGAGCAGGACGCGGCCGGCGGTACGGGCGCGGACGCGTTGACGCAGCGGTCCGGCGCCCATTACGGCACTGGCCGTTTCAGCGTCGCGGAGGCGGCGTTTCAGTAGCGGGAAGGCGTCGAGGTGCGAGTCGAAGGTGCCGCGAGCCGAGGTGAGGACGGCGACGCCGACCAGATCGTCGGCGACCGGGGTGACGTAGGCCTCGCCGAGAGGAGACCAGTAGACCTCTACGAGATCGGTCCACGGTGCGACGTGGAAATGCTGTCGCAGACCGCGGCGGACTTCGCTGGGGTTCTCGGAGCAGAGACCGAGTTGGCGACGGATCGGTGAATGAAGGCCGTCGGCTGCCGCCAGATACCGCGCAGTGATGCCGGCAGCGGTGACCGAGGTCGTGTTCTGAGTGATCGGCCCGACCCGATCACGGATGACAGGGATGTCGAGAGCAGCCAAGCGCGAGACCAGACCTGCCTGCAGAGTGGTGCGGCGTACTCCAAGCCCAGGGCCCGCGGCGAAACGGGCGTCAACGGAGTGCGTCCCGTCGAGGTACCGGATGCCGTGGAACGGACGGCCGGTGAGTTCCACGCCCAGGCGGGAGAGGTACGACGCCGCGCTGTGGGCGATGCCCTCACCACACGCCTTGTCGATCGGAGCGGAGCGCGGCTCGACCACCACGACCGACAGACCGGCCATGGCAGCCCGGATGGCAGTGGCGGAACCGGCCGGTCCCGCTCCGGCGACCAGCAGGTCGATCACGTCACCAGCGCCGACTTCAGTGCCGTCTCTTCGCACCGGATCCGGACGGCCAGCAGCGGAATGTTCAGGACGGTGAAGACCAGCGCGGTGATCCACGCGGTGTGCACGAGCGGCAGCGCGATCCCCTCCGCGACGACCGCCACGTAGTTCGGATGCCGCAGGAACCGATACGGGCCCCGAGCAACCAGCTTGAGCCCGGGTACGACGATCACGCGGGTGTTCCACTGATGCCCGAGCACCGTGATGCACCACCACCGCAGCCCCTGCGCGAGCAGCACGACCGCGAACATCGTCCACCCCAACCACGGGATGAACGGCCGATGCATCGCCTCGATCAGGCACGCCGCGAGCAGCCCGGTGTGCAGCGCGACCATGAACGGGTAGTGCCCCCGCCCCGACTCCACGCCGCCGTGCGCGAAGCTCCACTTCGCGTTGCGCAACGACACCACGAGCTCCGCCACGCGCTCTGCAGCGACGAGCAGCACCAGTCCCACATACCAGCCGTACATCACCACTCCATCAGCACAAGCTCGGAACAGAACCCAGGCCCCATCGCCAGCAACACACCAGGTCCCTGGGGAGCAGGATCCAACTCGAGAGTGTCACCGAGCACGTGCAGCACCGAGGACGACGACAGGTTGCCGACCGCATCGAGCGACTGCCACGTCAGGTCCAGCGCGCCGGGCCGCAGCGCCAGCGTCTCCGCGACCGCCTCGAGCACCTTCGGCCCACCCGGATGACTCACCCAGGTCCCGATGTCCGGCACTGTCAACGCGTGCTCCCCCAGGAACCCGCGGACATCGCCGCCCAGATAGGTCCGCACCACGTCGGGTACGTCGGCCCCGAGCACGATCCGGAACCCGCCGGACCCGACGTCCCACCCCATCACCCGCTCCGAGTCCGGATACAACCGGCTGCGCGTCGCCACCACCGAAGGACCCGACGCCAGCGGATGCTCGGACCCGGTCAGCACCACTGCCGCCGCGCCGTCCCCGAACAGCGCCCCACCCACCAGATTCGGCAACGAAGCGTCGTCCCGCTGCAGTGTCAGCGAACACAACTCGACCGACAGCAGTACGGCGACCTGCGTCGGCCACGCCGTCAGATAGTCGTGCAGCCGAGCGATCCCCGCCGCTCCACCGACACACCCGAGTCCGAACAGCGGCAGCCGTTTCACGTCCTCGCGCAGTCCGAGCCGCAACGCCACCCGCGCGTCGATCGACGGCGCCGCCACTCCGGTCACCGTCGTGAACATCAGTACGTCGACATCGGCCAGCGTCAGCCCGGCGTCGCGCACCGCTCCCGCGACCGCCTCGGCGCCGAGGTCCACGGCCGTCTCGATCCACGCGTCGTTCGCCGCACCGAAGTCCTTGAGGACGGCGTACTCCTCCAGCGGCAGGGCCAGATGCCGGTACGACACCCCCGCGTTGGCGTGCAGCCGGCGCAACAACGCCGTACCCGCTCCGTCCGGAAGACACATCGAGGCGAACGCCTCGGTCAGCTCCGACTGCGGATAGCGGTACGGCGGGAGCGCGGGCCGGACCGCTGCGACCCGCGTCATCGTGGCATCGTTACGTGGGTGGGGATCCTCAAGACGCTTCGCGGACTGGCACTCGCCTGCCACCCCGGTCCCACCGTTGCCGTCACCGCACTGGTCACGGCCGTCGCATGGTCGGCCGGGCGCAGTCCGGCCGGGTGTCTCCTCGTCGCAGCAACGATCCTCACCGGCCACCTCTCGATCGGCTGGAGCAATGACGCGATAGATGCCGCCCGCGACACCATTGTGAACCGCCAGGACAAGCCCGTGGTCCGTGGACTGGTGAGTCGGCGGACACTCGCGATCGCTGCCGGCGTCATGCTGGTGGTCACCATCCCCGTCTCCTTGGCCAACGGAATCGCGGCCGGACTGGTTCATCTGCTGTTCGTCGGCTGTGCCTGGGCGTACAACTTGGGTCTCAAATCCACCGCGATCTCCTGGCTCCCGTACGCCGTCGCGTTCGGCGCACTGCCCTCGTTCGTAACGCTCGGCACCGCGGACGTCTGGGCACCGTGGTGGGCCACCGCGGCGGGTGCTCTCCTGGGTATCGGTGCCCATTTGGCGAATGTCGTACCCGATCTGGACGACGATCTCGCGACCGGCGTCCGCGGCTGGCCGCAGCGACTGGGCCGCTACGCCCGCCTGCTCGCCCCGCTCCCGCTCGCCCTCGCGACCGGGCTGCTGGTGATCGCCCCGGCCGGCCCGATCGGTGTGATCGGCTGGATCGCGCTGGCACTGGTCGCCGCGCTGCTCGCCACGATCCTGCTCTGGCGGGACGCCCCGTTCCTGATCACGATCGCGATCGCCGCGGTCGGCGTGATCTCGCTGGTCCTGCGCGGAGACGCCCTCGTCTGACCTTCAGCGACTCTTCAGGTGCGGATCGTCGCTTCGTGTTTACGGTGGAACACATGCTCTTCCGACGAACGTTCGCTGTCGTGCTAGCTCTCGTGGTCGCGCTGGCCGGATGTTCCCGGGCCGATCAACAGCCGACCTCGGTCAACACCAGCGCCGGTGAGCCCGACCACCCCAACATGGTGTTCGTACTCACCGACGACCTGTCGATGAACCTGTTGCCGTATATTCCCCAGGTACAGAAGCTGGCCAAGGACGGCGCGTCGTTCGCGAACTACTCCGTCACGGACTCGCTGTGCTGCCCGTCGCGGTCGTCGATCTTCACCGGCAAGTTCCCGCACGACACCGGGGTGTTCACCAACGGCGGCAAGGACGGCGGGTTCAAGACCTTCCACAAGCGCGAGAACGAGGACTCGACGTTCGCGACCGCGTTGCAGAAGGCCGGCTACCACACCGCGATGATGGGCAAGTACCTGAACGGCTACCAGCCGGACGGCAAGGTCGACGGACAGGACAACTACGTGCCCCCGGGCTGGGACGACTGGGCGGTCGCAGGTGCCGGGTACAACGAGTACAACTACACGCTGAACGTGAACCACAAGCTCGAGAAGCATGGCAAGGAGCCGAGCGACTACCTGACCGACGTACTCGCCGGAAAGGCGCGGGACGTGATCAGTACGTCGGCCGACGCGAAGCAGCCGTTCTTCCTCGAGGTGTCGACCTTCTCGCCGCACGGTCCGTACACGCCCGCGCCGCAGGACAAGGACAAGTTCCCCGGGCTGAAGGCTCCGCGCGACGGTTCGTACGGCAAGCTGCCCGCGAACGCGCCGCCGTGGCTCGCGAAGCACCCGCCGCTGACCCCGAAGCAGCAGACCGCGCTGGACCAGGCGTTCCGCAAGCGGGCGCAGGCCGTGCAGTCGGTGGACCGGATGATCGGCTCGCTGCGGGACACGCTGGAGAAGAAGGGTGTCGCCGACAACACCGTCGTCGTATTCAGCTCCGACAACGGGTACCACCTCGGCGAGCACAGCCTGACCGCGGGCAAGCAGACCGCGTTCGAGACCGACATCCACGTGCCGCTGGTGATGGCCGGTCCGGGGCTCAAGGCCGGCAGCACGGTGCAACAGCCCGCGCAGAACATCGACCTCGCGCCGACCTTCGAGACCCTCGGCGGACTCACCCCCGCACCGGACGTCGACGGCCACACGCTGACCCCGCTGCTCGGCGGTACGGCGCCCAAGGACTGGCGTACGACGAGCCTCGTCGAGCACCACGGCCCGGACACCGACCCGAAGGACCCTGATCACCCGGAAAAGGGCAGCGGCAACCCCACGTCGTACGAGGCCCTGCGCACCGCGACCGCGACGTACGTCGAGTACTCGGACGGGACCATCGAGTACTACGACCGCTCGAAGGACCCGCTCCAGCTGAACAACACGGCGTCCTCGCTCTCCACCAGCCAGCGCGCCGCACTGCACGCCAAGGTCAAGGCGCTCAAGGCGTGCAAGGGCGGAGCGGCCTGCTGGAAGGCCGGCGCCTAGGCCGCGTCGGGCTTCAGCGGGGCGTTGCTGCCGAGGATCGCGGCCGTCAGCGCCTCGGCCGGCTCCTTGGCGGCGCGCGGGTTGGTGATCAGCACCAGGTCGATCGGCGGCAGCTCCGGCAGCCCGGCGCTCGGCGGCGGCTCGACCAGGTCCGCGGGCATCAGCGACCGAGCGAAGATCGCGATCCCGAGCCCGGCCCGAACCGCAGCCAGTACGCCGTTGACGCCGCGCACGATGCACGTGATCCGGCAGGTGCGACCGGCCTGCTCGAGCGACTGCACACCGAGCGAGCGGCTCAGCGACGGCGCCTGGTACGTGACCAGCGGGACTGGCCCGTCGGCCGCGATCCGGGTGCCCGAGATGCCGGCCCAGACGAGCGAGTCACGGCGTACCAGCCGGCCGTTCGGCTCGTAGCCGCCGCCGGCGCCGTGCTTGACGTAGGCGAGGTCGAGGTGACCGGACTCGACCCGGCGGAGCAGGTTGGGGCTCTGGGCGACGGTCAGCTCGAGGTCGATCCGCGGGTACAGCTGCCGGAAGTCCCGCAAGATCTTCGGCAGCGGCGTCAGCGCCAGGTCGTCGGTGACGCCGAACCGCAGCCGGCCGCGGAGCTCCGAGCCGGTGAAGTAGCCGGCGGCCTCCTCGTGCGCGGCCAGGATGGTGCGGGCGAAACCGGCCATCGCCTCGCCGTCCGCGGTCAGCGTGACAGTGCGGGTGTCACGGACGAACAAGGGTCGCCCAACCGCCGTCTCGAGTTTGCGGACATGTTGACTCACCGTCGGTTGCCGGATGCCCAGCCGCTCTGCTGCCTGGGTGAAGCTGAGCGACTGCGCGACCGCGAGGAACGTCCGGAGCTGGTCCGGGTCGTACATCGATGCACCTCCCATTACGTCACGCAATAAGACTAATAGGAGTAATTCGTTGGGGGAATCCAGCGTCCACCCCTGAGGATGGAGGGGTCCTCCCCTGACCAGTCCAATCGCGTAGGGATCGCTCTTGACCTCCCGGGCCACCGGTACTGTCCCGTCCACCGACTTCCACCTCCACCGCACCACCGACTCGACGAAACTCCGGGAAACGCAGGCGCGCCGGCCCGGTTTCAAGGACACCTTCAGCGCGCTGCGGGTCCGTAACTTCCGCCTCCTGGTCAGCGGTCTGCTGGTCAGTTCGACCGGCGGCTGGATCCAGCGCATCGCCCAGGACTGGCTGGTGCTCACGCTCACCGGCAGCGCCACCGCGGTCGGCATCACGACCGCGCTGCAGTTCCTCCCCACCCTCGTGCTCGGCCTGTTCGGCGGCGTGATCGCGGACCGCTTCCCGAAGCGGAAGATCCTGCTCGTCACCCAGATCACGATGGGTACCTGCGCCGGCATCCTCGCGCTGACCGCCTTCACCGGTTCGGTGCAGGTCTGGCACGTCTACACGATGGCGTTCGTACTCGGCCTGGCCACCGCCGTCGACAACCCGACCCGGCAGTCGTTCGTCACCGAACTGGTCCCCCGCGAGACGGTGCGGAACGCGATCAGCATGGTGTCGTCGACGTTCCAGCTCGGCAGCCTGATCGGTCCCGCGCTCGGCGGCGTCCTGCTCGGCACGATCGGCGCCGGCTGGGCCTTCGCGCTCAACGGCCTGACCTTCTTCGCCTCGATCAGCGCGCTGCTGCGGATGCGCGAGAGCGAGATGCCCGGGTTCCACGCCGCCCGCAAGGCGAGCGCGGGACTGCGGATCCGCGACGGGCTGCGCGACGGCGTCCGGTACGCGTTCCACGAGCCGGCCGTCCGCTGGGCGATCGCGCTGGTCGGCATCTACGGCATGTTCTGCATCAGCCTGCCGGTGACCCTGACCGCGTTCGCCGACCGGGTCTTCCACACCGGCGCCTCGGGGTACGGCGTACTGAACTCGGTCGTCGCGTTCGGAGCGCTCGGTGGTGCGCTGCTCTCGGCCCGCCGGGTCCGGCCGACCCGGCTGCGGAACCTGATCGGGATCGCCTGCCTGCTGACGATCACCGAGGTGCTCGCGGCGATCCAGCCGTCGCTGTGGACGTTCATCCCGGTGCTGGCCACGATGGGGATGGCGACGCTGATGTTCCTGACCGCGGCCCAGTCGATGGTCCAGCTGACCACTCCGGACGGCCTGCGCGGCCGGGTCTCCGGGATCTACAACCTGGTCTTCATCGGGGGCGGCGCGATCGGCGGGCCGACGGTCGGGTACCTCGCCCAGCACTTCGGGGCGCGCTCGGCGCTGGCGCTCGCCGGGCTGGTACCGGCGATCGCGACGATCGCGATCGGTCTGCGGCTCCGCCGGGACGGCAAGTTCCGACTGGTCCTCGTCCGGACCCGGTCCCCGTGGCACCAGGTTCCGCTCCGGCTCAACCTGCGGCAGACCGAGATCCACCTGGCGGCTCCGCAGAGCACCCCGCTCTGGAACCGCACGTCCCGCCCGTTCGCCCTCGGCCGCCGGCAGCACGCGCGGATGGACTCACACGTCGGCCGGGTCCGCTCCCGCCGCCGCCCGCAACACCACTGAGTTCAACTCCCGAGTTCCCGGGGCAGGGCCGAGCGGCTGCCTTCCACCTCGCCCCTGCCCCGGGCCACACCTTGAGCCCCCACCAACCATTTCGGCCGCCTCACAATGGTTGGTGGGAGCACAAAGTCAGCCGACCTTGCCGCCGGAGCCGGTGGAGGTGGACGGGGAAGCGCCGAGGGTGGCTAGGTTTCCGCGGGCCGGATGGGTGCGGCCCATCGGACCTGCGGCCATCGCCCGGAGCAGGTTCAGCGTGACCGTCCGCGTGAACGCCACCCCGGCCGCGGTGAGTGAGAGCTTCGAGTTCGGCGCGCGCAGTGCCGGGACCCACTCCATCGAACCGGTGTCGAAGACCCCGGCTCCGGACGCGACCGTGTAGTACGTCGCGTCCGAGAACGTGTGCACTCCCGCGCCGCAGCTCACCGCCGAGTGCGCCACCACCTGCAGGTTGGCCGGCGTTCCCGCGACCGGATACGCCCGGTCGACCTCGGTCGAGGTGAGCCCTGGGAACGACGTACCTCGCGTCCCGCTGAACAAGAAGAAGTCGCGATCGTGCACCGTGAACGCACCGACCGCCGGGAAGCATTCGTAGAGCATCCCGGTCAACGAGTTCTCGGGGCGCGGATCCGGCTTGCTGCGCCATTTCGCGGTCGTGTCCGGCCGGTTCTTCACCGGGTCGGCATTCGCGTCCTTGTACCCGACCACGACCCGGGACGCCCCGAGCGGACTGTTCTCGTACCGGACCCGCCAGTAGACGGCGTTCGCCCCGAGGAACGCCACGTTCGTCCCCGCGTCCCGAGCCTTCGTCACCGCGTCGCGCATGGCAACGGTCCAGTACTCGTCATGCCCCAGTGACACCACCCCGCGCGCCCCGGCCAACGCGTCCGGCGCGGTCGCAAGATCCACACTCGTCAAATAAGCCAGGGGTACGCCGCTCCGCTCGGCCAACTGGATCAGCGGCATCTCGGACTGCACCAACGTGCGCGCGCCGTTCCCGTCGTACGGGCGGTCGAACGTGACGCGATGGGCGCGACTCGCGAACGACTTGTCGGGCCCGTTGTAGAGCGAGTACCCGCCCCACTGGTTGTAGGCCTGGTACGTGTTCACCGCGTTCACGATCGCGACCGCGCCGCGGGTCGACTCCGAGCGGACGGTCATCGGGACGTACTTCTGCTTGCCGTTCGCCCCGGTGACGAGCAGCAGGTACGCGCCGGCCGGCCAGCCGGTCGTCGCCACGGTGAGGGACGGTTGCCATTTCGTACTGACCATCCGGTCCGCCGGCCGCACGGTCGGGGCGGGTTGCGCGCGACCGGGGATCGTTGACGACGTCCAGACCAGCCTCGCACCGGTTCCGCCGTACCAGCCAACGCGGAAGGCCCGCACCGTGAAGGCGCCTGCAGTCGAGGTGACGAACAGGCGGAAGGGTTGTCCGCTGCGGACGCTGACGTGGTCGGCGTACCCGGCGAGCTCCATCGGCCCGGCGATCCGGTTCACCGGGATCCGCCAGGCCGTCGTCCCCGGCTTCGCGTTCTCGGCCACCGGCGCGGCGGTCGACGGCTTACCCGTGGATGGCTGACCGGACGATGGCTGGCTAGTCGACGGCCCGTCGGTGGTTGGTGACGGGTCCGCGGCAGGCGGGCTCGCGCGGCACCCCGCCGCCGTCAACAGCACGACTACCCCCACCACCAGCCATCGGCGCATACGGTCAGTCTCTCGCATGCAACGGCGGGTGCTGCGTCATAGACCCCACCGGCCCGCCGGTTCCGCTCATCTGCGACGGCGATTCGCGCAGCGTCGACAGGTCGCCGAGCGCGGGATGCGTCCGCCCCAGCGGGCCTCCCGCCAGCGCCCGGAACACGGTGACCGTCACCTTCCGCGCGAACGCCACCGCCGCCGGACCCACACCCGCCTTCGGGTCCGGTCCCGCCAACGCGCGTACCCACTCGATCGAGCCGGTGGTGAACACGCCCGCCCCCGACTTCGCGGTGTAGTACGACGCGTCCGAGAACGTGTGCCGGGCGGGACCACAGGTCGTCGGCGAATGCGCGACCACCTGCAGGTCCGCCGGCGTCCCCGCGATCGGATACGCCCGGTCCGCCTCGTCCCCGATCAGCCCGGGGTACGACGTCCCCGCCCGCGCTCCCGTACCCGCGAACAGGAAGAACCCCGGGTCTCGGATCGTGAACGCACCAACCGCCGGGAAGCATTCGTACAGCATCCCGATCAGATTGTTCTCCGGATCCGGGAACGGGTTGCTCCGCCAGCGCACCGTCGTGTCCGGCTGGTTCTTCAACGGATCCAGCCGCGCGTCCTTGTACCCGATCAGCACGCGCCGCGGACCGAGCCGACTGGCCGCGTACCGAACCCGCCAGAACACCGAGTTCGCGCCGAGGAACGCCAGGTTGGTCCCAGCGTCACGCGCCTTCGTCACCGCGTTCCGCATCCCGGGCGTCCAGTACTCGTCGTGCCCACCGAACACGATCCCGCGCGCCCCGGCGAGCAGCCCCGGATCCGCGTCGAGATCCGCACTTGTCGCATAAGCCAGTCGTACGCCGCTCTGCTCGGCCTGCTGGATCACAGGCATCGCGAAGTCCATCAACCCGCGCGCGCCGCCGTCGTCGTACGGCCGGTCGAACGTCACCTCGAGCGAACGCTGCGCGGACAGTTCGTGCGGACCGTGGTAGAGCGAGTAGCCGCCCCAGGCGTTGTACGCCTCCTCGGTGTTGACCGCGTCGACGATCAGCACCGCGTCCCGGGCGGAGTCCGACCGCACCACGATCGGCACGTACTTCTCCTTGCCGTCGGCCGCGCGCAGCAGGAGCAGGTACGCGCCGGGCACCCAGCCGGTCGTGCGGACCGTCAGGGACGGCTGCCAGTTCGTCGTCACCATCCGCAGCTTCGTCAGCGCCGGCGCCGCTTGCTTCACGCCCCGTACGACGGGTGATGTCCAGACGAGTCGCGCGCCCGTTCCGCCGTACCAGCCGAGCCGGTAGGACTGGACGGTGAAGTTGCCGTCGGACGAGGAGACGAAGAGTTTGAAGGGCTCACCGCTCCGGACGCTGGTGTGATCAGCGTAGCCGGCCAGGTCGGCGGGACCGGCCATCCGGCTCGTTCTGATGACCCAGCTGGTCGAGCCAGATCGGCTGATCTCGACCGGACCTGGGGTGGTGCCGGCCGCCGCGGCGGCCGAGTGCTTCGGGGTCGCCTGGCACCCGGACACCAGAATCGTCGACAACGAGACCATGACAGCAAGGATTCCTGCGCGCACAGCCCCCTCCTCTCGCCATTTCGAGGGTAGGAGGGCGGAGCTTGGAACAGGCTGAGAAGCGTCGTCAGGGAGCGGTGATGACGCCGACCGGGAGCACCTTGACGGTGCGGTGGTGCTTGGTGCCGCCGAGTACGACCTGCCGGAGCGCGACGTTGTTCTTCGTGCTCGACTCGTAAAGCCGGTGCTCGGGGTTGGCGGTCACCTGGACGTAGTACGTGCCGTTGGCCAGGTTGGTGATGTCGAACGACTGACCCGGCAAGGTCTGCACGTAGGTGTCGCCGGAGCCGACGTCCAGGACTTCGCGGACCGACAGCGAGCTGTGGTCGCCGCACGCGGTGTGCAGGTCGGTGTTGTCCGGGTGCCAGTTCGCGTTCTTGACCGTGTAGTCGATCGAGTCCGTCGCGGCCAGACAGAACGCCTCCTTCTGGCTGCGGACCACCTCGGTCTGCCGCGCGTTCAGCAAGCTGTAGCGGGCGAAGTCGGTGAAGTGCCAGTGATTGTGGCCCTCCCGGCCGTCCCACTCCAGCGTGCCGGTGTTCTGGTACCCGACCTGCTTGCCGCGGGCGTCGTAGAAGTACTGGTACGCGTCCATCAGGTCCTTGCCCTGCCGCCGGAACCCGTCCAGCACCAGCGGCGATGGGCCCGCGTTCCACACGGTCGCCGAGAACTGCAGGAAGTCCTTGTTCGCATCCGGCGTACCGGCGTCACCCGGCGCGACCTCGATCCCCCACGCGGGCACCGGCCGGAGGTCCGGCTTCGGGCCGTTCGGTATACCAGCCTTGCCCGTCGGTCGAGCCGCGTTCGGCTTCAGCGCCACCGAAGTCGCAGCAGCCGCCTTCCGACCGCCGACGCTGTCACCCTTCTGCACAGTCACGTTCAGAGCGACCGTCGAGTCCTTCGCAGAGATCTTGAAGAAGTCCCGGTACGCCTTGTTCACCGAGACGACCGCCTTGTACTTGCCTAGAGCAAGCTTCGCCGGAGCCCCATCGGTGAAAGTCTGCGCCGACCAACCGGTCTGTAGCCCCCAGACCGCCCCCTGCGTGAACGGATTCGCCGTACAGCCGTCCGGGTACGGCGACGTCGCCGGCGCATCCGGGCGGGTCCGGGACCCGTCACCGTTCAGGCAGACCGTCTGGTCCTTGTCCACGACCTTCTTGCCCGCCGCATTGGTCAACGTGATGTGCAGGAACTTCCCGAGCCCGGAGAAGTCCGTGACCAGCCCCTTCGGCAACTGCCGCACCGCCTTGCCGTGCACGTACTGCGTCGCGACCACAGGCGACGCGTACGACGCCCGCGTCGCGCGCACCTCGATCGGTGCATTACCCGCCACCACATGGGTACCGAGATCAAGATCGACGCCGTAGTCCTGGACATCGGTCAGTGTCACGTCGATGCTTCCGGCAACCAACTTCAGTGGCGGCCGCGCGACCGTCGTACCCGACCGGCCGCTGGTGGCCGCCGATGCGCCGGTGGCCGCGAGTGCGACCAGTCCCGCTGCCCCTGCCACGGCGACCGCCGTCCGGCCGAGTCTGTATGCCTTCACGATGATGAAACCCCCTCCTGCACCCGCCGGCGTCCTCACGAGCCGGCCTCTTGCTGGTACGACGACTCGGCGGCGGACCGAAGTTGATCAAGGTTCCATGGCAGTCCTGTCACGGGAGGTCAGGGAAAAAGTCACCGTGGCTGAATACTTGACTGCGTAAATTAAGCACACCTAGGCTCGGCGAGGTCCGCTCACTCCTCCCCCGGAGGACCATCACATGTCCTTGAGACGCCGCACCACGTTCGTGCTGGCCGCCGTCGCCCTGGTGTCGACCGCAGCCGCCACCGCCCCGGCCGATGCGGTCCAGGCCAAGACCCCGCCATCCGCCCCACAGATCAACCAGCAAATCGCTGCCAAGCCCTACATGGGCTGGAGCAGCTGGAGTCTGCAGTCGACCAACTACCCGGGTGTGAACCCCGACGGCCCGGGCAGCTTCATCAGCGAGAAGAACATCCTCACCCAGGCGAACGCCCTGGCCACGAAGCTCAAGCCGTACGGCTACGAGTACATCAACGTCGACGCCGGCTGGCAGGACGGCGGCGACGAGTACGGCCGTCCGGTCGCCAACGCGAAGCGGTTCCCGCGCGGGATGAAGGCGGTCGGCGACGACATCCACAAGCTCGGCCTGAAGTTCGGCATCTACACCGTCGTCGGCCTCGGCACGGATGTGTACCGCGACGGCAACACCCCGATCTTCGACGCGCCCGGCTGCTTCACCCGCGACATCGTCTACCCGGACCTGCGCAAGACCAACGGCTGGGACGCGGCGTACAAGATCAACTACGCGAGCCCCTGCGCCCAGAAGTACGCCGACTCGATCGCCAAGCTGTTCGCGTCCTGGGGCGTCGACTTCATCAAGATGGACGGTGTCGGCCCCGGCTCCTGGAAGGGCGCGCCGGACGACCCCAACCACAACAACACCGAGGACATCGAGGCGTGGTGGCGCGCGGTCCAGAACGCCGGCCGCCCGATGATGTACACGCTGTCCTGGTCACTCAGCCACCGGTACGCCGACGTGTGGAAGGCGAACTCGAACGGCTGGCGGATCGACACCGACGTCGAGTGCTACTGCGACACGATCGTCAAGTGGGACAGCTCGGTGAAGGCCCGCTGGTGGGATCTACCGCAGTGGATCGACGACGCCGGCCCCGGCCACTGGAACAACCTCGACGCCCTGAACGTCGGTGTCGGCGCGATGGACGGCTTGACCGACGCGGAACGCCAGAGCTACATGACGTTCTGGGCGATCAACTCGGCACCGCTGTTCGCCGGTGACGACCTGACCAAGCTCGACGCGTACGGCCTCAAGCTGCTCACGAACCGCGAGGTCATCGCGATCAACCAGTCCGGCAACCCGGCGCGACCGCTGAACCAGGACCAGCTGCAGCAGGTCTGGTACGCGCAGAACGCCGACGGCAGCACCACGGTCGCGCTGTTCAACCTGGCGGACTCCCCCGCCACGGTGACCGGCAACTTCGACCAGCTCGGGATCGGCGGCAAGGCGACCGTGCGCGACATCTGGGCGAACCAGAACACGCGGGACGTCAGCGGTTCGGTGAGCGCCGAGCTGCCCGCGCACGGGTCGAAGCTGTACAAGATCACGCCGGGCAACGTTCCGGTGAGCATCCCGGCGGACGTGACGGCGACCGATGCAAGCCGGACGACGGTGTCGCTGAACTGGCGGCCGAGCGCGGGCGCCACGTCGTACCAGGTGTTTGCCAATGGCAAGCAGGTGGCGACGACCACGAAGCCGAACGCAGTGGTCGGTGGTCTCGCGGCGCAGACGCAGTACACCTTCACGGTCAAGGGTGTGAAGGGCGGTCGTACGTCGGAGCCGAGTGCCGGCGTGACGAAGTACACCGCGAAGGCAGGCGGACCGGTGCGGTACGAAGCGGAGGCACCGACGAGTACCCGGACCGGGGACGCGGGCGTCTCGGACTGCAGCCTGTGTTCGGGTGGCGCGAAGATCGGCAACATCGGGTACGGATCGACGGTGACGCTGAACGGCATCACGGTGCCGGCGACCGGCACGTACCTGGTGAAGATCGCGTACACCGACGGCGACACCAGCCGGCAGAGCATGCTGACGGTCAACGGCGCCGACAGCTACTGGGTGAACTACCACGGCCTCGGCGACAACGACTGGGGTACGCCGCAAGTCACCTACCTCCCGGTGAAGCTGACCGCGGGATCCAACTCCCTCAAGATCAGCAACCCGAACGGCTACATCGCCGACATCGACTGGATCACCGTGTAACCACCTGACCGCGGGACCGGCTCCACCAGGGCCGGTCCCGCGTTTTACTGGACGTATGAGCGCCTATCCCGAACCACTGATCCCGCCCGGTGGCACCGCACCGGTCCCCCGGCGGATCCGCGCACTGCTCGACGACCGCGTCGTCCTGGACACCACCGACGCGATCTACCTCTGGGAGTTCCCGCCGTACCCGCAGTACTACGTCCCGCTCGCGGACGTCGCCGACGGGGTGCTGACCGACACCGGCGAGACCAGGACCTTCGAGCACGGCGTCGCGCGCGTCCACACGGCCGGTACGGGAAAGGCCTGGGTGTACGACGACGGCGTCGCAAAGGACCGGGTCCGGTTCCAATGGGACGCGCTCGACAGCTGGTTCGAGGAAGACGAGGAAGTCTTCGTCCATCCCCGCAACCCGTACTCGCGGGTCGACGCGATCAAGTCGACGCGGCAGTACCAGGTCTCCTCCGACGGCGTACTGCTGGCTGATTCCTCGTCCGTCGTCATCGTCTTCGAGACCGGGCTGCCGCCGCGCTACTACTTCCCGCGGACGGCCGTCCACCTCGAACACCTCACCGAGACCGAGACCGTCACCGCGTGTCCGTACAAGGGCCGGACCTCCGGCTACTGGTCGGTGCCGTCGGTGCCCGATGTCGCCTGGTCGTACGACTTCCCGACCGCGAACCTGTTGCCGATCGCCAACCACATCGCGTTCTTCAACGAGAACGTCGACATCACCGTGGACGGCGTACCGCAGGAACGGCCGGTCACACCGTTCTCGAACCCAGGTCAGCGACCAACCGATGGAAATGTGGACACTCGGTGAAGTCCGGGGCCTCACATCTCAACGCGTGATCGAGCAGTCGCTTGGATTCCTGTGCCTGCCGGATCTGCTCGTCGAGCAAGGCGTCCTGCTCGACGAGCACGGCCCGGCGTTCCGCGCCGCCGGACGCGTCAAGCATCCGGCGGATCTGCGCGAGCCCCGGGCCGGCGGCCTTCGCGCGCTGGATCATCACCACGCGCGCGACCTGCGAATCGTCGTACTGCCGGCGACCCGCGACGCGGGACGGAGCGAGCAGACCCACGTCCTCCCAGTGCCGCAGGACGTGGGTGGCGAGCCCGCAGCGGGCGGCGAGCTCGCCGATCGTGAGCATCAGATGCCCGCGGTGGTGGCGCCGTCCATGGTGATGATCGACGCGGTGACGTAGCTCGCGAGTGGGGATGCGAGGAAGATCGCGACGTTCGCGACCTCCTCGGGTTCGCCGACGCGACCCATCGGGATGTCGCGAACCATCTCCGCGAGCAGCTCCTCCTTCGGCCGGCCGGTCGCCCGGACCGCGGCCTCGAGCCCTTCGTCCACGCGCGTCGTCCGGGTCGTGCCGGGGTTGATCACGTTCACCCGGACGCCCTGCCCGGCGTACGCCTTCGCGTAGCCGACCGACGCCAGCATCAGCGCCGCGTTCGCCGCGCCGCCGCCGATGTGCAACGGGTTCGCGGCGCGACCACCCTGGCCGACGACGTTCACGATCGCGCCGCTCCCGCGCTCCGCCATTCCACGGATGACGGCCTCGGTCGCGTGCATGTACGTGAAGTACTTCGCCTCCATCGCCGCGTGCAGCGCCGTACTGTCCAGCTCGTCGACCGGCGTCCGTCGCGCCGCCCCGGCGCAGTTGATCAGGATGTCCGGTACGCCGATGCGCTCGAAAGCGGCCGTGGTGGCGTCGGCGTCGGTCAGGTCGACCGCCTCGACCTGGAACGTCAGGTCCGGCAGTTGCTGCTGCGCTTTCGCAAGGTTGGCCGGGTCACGGGAGAGCCCGGTCACCATCGCGCCTTCCCGCGCGAGCGCCGCCACACAGGCGAGGCCGATGCCTTTGCTGGCACCGGTGACCACGGCCGTCTTGCCCGAGAGTTGCAGGTCCACTCACTTCTCCTCGACGTCGATGTCCCGGGCAACGAATTGGAATTGTCGCTGTTCCGGCCTTGAACGAATCAGTACGATGGGTAACCAGATCGACACTCTTTGTTTCGACGCCTGATGCCCGAGCTGTTGCCCAGAGCACCGACGCCGGAGGACTTTCCCGTGCCGACCACCCATTCCCCACCTGCTTCCAGTGAACGTTCGTCCTGGCTGCGTACGAATTCTTTGGCAATTCTCCACCACGACCTGCCGGCTTCGCTGGTGGTGTTTCTCATCGCGATACCGCTGTCGCTGGGGATCGCCGCCGCGTCCGGCGCCCCGCTGATCGCCGGCCTGGTGGCCGCTGTCGTCGGCGGTGTCGTCGCCGGCGCGCTCGGCGGCTCCCCACTCCAGGTCAGCGGCCCGGCCGCCGGTCTGACGGTCGTCGTCGCCGGACTGGTCAGCCAGTTCGGCTGGGCCGCGACCGCTGCCATCACGTGCGCCGCCGGCCTCCTGCAGATCCTGCTGGGCGTCACCCGCATCGGGCGGCTGGCGCTCTCCCTCTCACCCGCCGTCGTGCACGGCATGCTCGCCGGGATCGGCGTCACGATCGCCGTCCAGCAACTGCACGTCGTCCTCGGCGGCAAGGCCCAGAGCTCCCTGATCGCGAACGTCGCCGAACTCCCGGCACAGCTGATCACCCACCACGGGCACTCGGTCGTGGTCGGCGTGCTGACGGTCGCGATCGTGCTCGCCTGGCCGCGGATCCCCAAGGTCAAAGCGGTTCCCGCACCACTCGTCGCCGTCGTCGCGGTGACCGCGCTGGCCGCGGTCGCGATGCCTGATGTGACGCGCGTCGACCTGCCGGACAACCCGTTGCAGAGTCTGATCATGCCGGCGATGCCCGAGGGCACTCCGGTCGAGATCATCACCGCGGTGCTCACCGTGGCGCTGGTCGCCAGCGTCGAGTCGCTACTGTCGGCCGTTGCCGTTGACAAGCTTCATCGCGGCAACCGGAGCAACCTCGATCGCGAGCTGATCGGCCAGGGCGCCGCGAACGCGGTGTCCGGCGCGCTCGGCGGGATGCCGGTCACCGGCGTCATCGTTCGCTCGTCGACCAACGTCGCGGCCGGCGCGCGCACCCGGGCCTCCTCGATCATGCACGGTCTGTGGATCGCGGCCTTCGTACTCGCGGCCGGATCGATGCTCGAACTCATCCCGATGGCCGCGCTGGCCGGCGTACTGCTGGTCACCGGTCTGCGACTGGTGCAGCTCGCCCACATCCGCACGCTCCGCCGCCACGACGAGCTACTCGTGTACGTCGTGACCGCAGTCGGCGTCGCCGCGCTGGGACTGGCCGAAGGTGTACTGCTCGGCCTCGTACTGGCGCTCGTCCGCCTGCTCTACCGACTCGCGCGAGCCACCGTCACGGCGACCGAGTCGAACGGCGTGTGGACAGTGCGGATCCGTGGCGCGCTCGTGTTCCTCGGGGTCGCATCGCTCGTGCGCACGTTGCGGTCGATCCCCGCCGGGGCGCACGTCCGGGTGGTGCTCACCGTCGATCATCTCGACCACGCGGCGCACGAGGCGATCGAGGACTGGCAACGCGGGCACATCGCGCGCGGCGGTTCGGTCGAGATGCACCGGCCGGGTTCGGGCCAGCAGGTGTCGATGCTGGACGGCGTCCGCGAGTTCGAGGCGACGGCTGATCAGATCCGCCCGCTGCTGGCGAAGCTCGCGGCCGACGGACAGCAACCGGAGCACCTGTTCATCACCTGCGCGGACTCCCGGATCGTGCCGACGATGATCACCACCAGCGGTCCGGGTGACCAGTTCTGCGTGCGGAACATCGGCAACCTGGTGCCGGCCAAGGGCTCGAACAGCAGTTCCGTCGACGCCGCGATCGAGTACGCCGTCGACGTCCTCGGGGTGAAATCGATCGTGGTCTGCGGGCACTCCGCGTGTGGCGCCGCCGCGGCCGCGCTGGCGGCGGACGTTCCCGAGGGCTCGGGTCTGCAGAGCTGGCTCCGGCACCTCGAACCATCGGTACGCCGAGCCTTCACCCTGCCCGATGTCGTCGACCCCGCGAGCGGCGTGAAGCTGTCGCCCGCGGACAAGCTGTCGGTCGCGAATGTCGCCGTACAGCTGGAGAACCTGCGGAGTTTCGAGTGTGTCCGCAAGGCCGAGGATCAAGGCCGGCTCGAGCTGATCGGGCTCTGGTTCGACATCGGCGCCGCCGCGGCCCGGCTGGTCGTCGACCGGCCGCCCTTCCTGGTCCGCGCCGACGACGAACTGTCGAAGATCAGGAGCAACGGTACGGCGAGCGCGATCGCCACCAATCCGTCCAGCCAGTAGTGGTTGGCGGTGACCACGACGACCGTGAAGGTGAGCAGCGGATGTGCGACCCACAGCCAGCGCCACCGTGACCTGGTCGCCCGGATCAGGAACACCGCGATCATCAGCGACCAGCCGACGTGCAGGCTCGGCATCGCGGCGAACTGATTCGCGACACCGGAGTGCGTGCTCGGTCCGTAGACCGACTGACCGAGCAGCACGCCGGTGTCGACCCAGCCCGGCATCATCCGCGGCGGGGCGAGCGGGAAGAACATGTGCCCGATCAACGCCAGCCCGGTGAGTGACGCGAGCGCCCAGCGCGCCTTCCCGTACGCGGCCGGGCGTCGGATCATCAACCACAGCAACACCGCAGCGGTCAGCGGGAAGTGCACGCTCGCGTAGAACACGTTGGCGACCCGGGCGAGTCCGTCGACCTGCAACGCGTGGTGCTGGATCGTCGCCTCGCTCGGCAATCCCAGCCAGGCTTCCCACCGGATCAGTTCGTGCGCGTGCTTGAACGCCGTACCCGAATGCTCTGCCGACAGGAACCGGCCCAGGTTGTAGACGCCGAAGAGCAGTGCGAGCAGCGCGATCTCACGGACGATCCGCCAGAACCCGTTGTGCCCACCTTGTCTCTGGCCCAGTTCCGGGAGCGTGGGTTGCCCCACCCGGTCCAGAGTCACCTGCGCCATGCCGACCCCCAGCTCAAACCGAACGCTCGTTCTCTGAAAATCCACCCTGCGCCTGGGATCGCCCGCAGATCAAGAACGGTCATTCGTTTTCCGATGTGACCCTTGGCACCATTTCAAATTATCGCAATATGCTGATAGTTGCGAAGAATATGAAGCTACTCACATCGCGAGAAAACTCGGTGGCGATGGTCGTCCCGCGGCCGGAAGGATCGGCGTACCGATCAAGACGGAGGTGGCGTGGTGCGGGCATGGTGAGCGTGTTCATCCGGTGGACCTGGATGCGCGCGGTCCTGCACAACGGATGGTGGCTGGTCACCAGCGTCTACCTGGTCGTCGACGCCGGCCTGTCCCCCGCCCAACTGGTGCTGATCGGGTCGGTGCAGAGCGCGTTCGCGCTGGTCTTCGAGATCCCGGCGGGCGTCGTCGCGGACACCATCAGCCGCAAGTGGTCACTGGTGATCTCCCAGGTCCTGATGGGTACGGCGATGCTCGCGACCGGGCTCTTCGAGTCGTTCCCGGCGTTGCTCGCGACCCAGGTGCTCTGGGGAATCTCGTGGACTTTCGCAAGCGGCTCCGACGTCGCGCTGATCACCGACGAACTCGACGGGCCGGACCGGATCAACGGTGTGCTGGCCCGCGCCGCCCGGGCCCAACTGACCGGTGCCGCCACCGGCCTGGTCGTCACGGCGGACATCCGAGCCACGACGCACTCGTTCCTCGCGCAACTCGAGTACTTGGGCGAGATCGTCTGCGGCGTCACGATCTCCACGCTCGCCGGACTCACCTCGGTGTCGTTGGCCCTCACGGGGTGCGCGGTCCTCTTCGCGGCGACCGCCGTACTCATGCGGTTCCCGACCCGGGAAGAGGCTGTCACCAGGTGATGGTGGTCCGGGCCGGGTCGGCGGTGACGTCCACTTGCGCGCCGTCGGGAATTGCGTCGTACGACGCGACCGCGACCGGCAGGTGCAGGTCGTAGAGTTCGGCGGCGATCAGGGCCCCGAGCGGGATGATCGTGTCCGGGCGGGTCAGGATGATGGCGGCGGGGGCCGTGTGCGCACGGATCTGTTCGGCGAGGACGCTGGAGGCGGAGCTTGAACCGCGGCCGGACTCCATCAGCAGAACGCGTCCGGTGAGGATCGCGCCGCACTGCGGATGATGCGCGTCGACGATGCGGCCCTGGTTGTCGGTGCCGCCCCAGAACGACAGCGGGGCGGTGAGTCGGATGGGAACGCCGGTCGCGGTGCCGGGGTGCAGGGTGCGACCAACGATCATGCGAGCACCACGCGGCCGGCGCGAGCCGAAGCGACGCACTCGGTCAGCGATCCGAGCACCGCGGACACGTTGATGTTCCCGGGAGCGTAGTGCGCCCACTTCGCCGAGTTCGTCATCACGTGCTTCCAGTCGGGCGACAGAATCGCGGTGACATAGGTGCAGGTGTCGACGACCACTGTCACGCCGGCACTCTCCAGCACCCGCAGTACGCCGTCCGCGATCAGACGGTCCCGCGTCACGCGAGAAGTCGACAAGTAGAACGGCACCTTCAACGGTGGCCCCACCACCAACTCGGCCAGCCGAACGCACTCGTCGTACGACGCATGTGGCGTGCCGACACTCACCGCATCGAGCTCGGTTCCGACCGCCGACAACTCTCGCCGTACGCGCTGCAACGTCTCCACCGACACCACGCGCACCGGCAGCCCATCAACAGACGCCGGCGCTTCCGGCGTCACCCCGACCACATGGAACAGCGCGACTCCCCCGGCCGACGCGGCGGCCGCGCCGAGGGCCTTCAACGCGTCCTCGCCGACATCGTTGGGGATGCCAACCAGTACGGGGATCTCGGCCCCGACCACCGACCCGATGTGGTGTCCGAGCAGCGGGTACGCGAGTTCGGACCGCAGGAAGTCACCGAGCCGTCGGCAGTCGAACACCACGGTCCCGCGGCGCGCCTCGGTCGTCTGCAACCCGGCGTACGGCGCTCGTCCGGTGATCGCCGCGCAGACGTCGAGAAAGTCGCCGTACCGATCCGTCCGCGCGCCGAGCACCGAGTTCGCGAACACGATCGCGTTGGACTCCGCCCAGGCGATGTGCTCGCCGAACGCTGGGCGATTCGGCAGCTGGTACGGCGCGCAGGTGAACGTCGGCGTGCAGCCGAGTGCGACGTACGCCGCCATCAGTTCCCGGCCCGCCGCGGCGAGCTCCTGATCGCGAACGAGCCCTGGATGGATGAGGTCCATCGAGCCGACGTTCAACGTGGTCGGGACGCGCACCGTCGCGCCCAGCTCGACCAGACGCTGCGCGAAGTCGAGACTGACCTGACCGTGGTACAGGCAGGAGTCGACGTGCGCCGAAGTGATCTCGACGAGCCGCGGCGCCTCCGAGATCCGCGCCTGACCGACGATCACCCGCATCGCGAGCGCCACGCCGTCCCCGTCCCGACCGCCGAGCATCGCCTGCTCGTCGGCGGTCAGGTGGAGACTCTGCATACCTCGAAACTAGCGGACCTGCAGCACTCATCAACCACGCTGGGCGCGGCACCGTCACGCACAGCACCGCTGACGACCGGCGCGATTGGCGAGGTTGGTGAGTGCTGGCGGTCCGCGGTCCTAGACCGTCTGCCGTCGCGACGCGACCAGGACGCCCGATTGATAGCCGTCGGCGCGCAGGAGTTGGCCCGGGGTGACGTCCAGGATGTCGATGCTGACCGGCGCGCCGAGGTCCTCGGAGCTGATCGGCCGGTCGTCGAGGTAGACGTCGACGCGATTGATGCCCTGCACATCGATCGCGACGGTGAGCGTCGTACCGTCGAGCGAGGTCTTTAGGTCGAGCCGGCCGACCGGCATCGCCGCGAGCAGCGCGCCGGCCTTGTTCAGCAGGTCGACATTGCCCTCGAGCAGGTCGGCCCTGGTCATCCGGTGGGTCTCCTGCGGTTTGACGCCGAGGTCCTCGACCGGCGTCCCGGCCAGCTTGCCGACCCGCAGGGTACGCCGGATCGCGACCCGCAGGTTCGCGCCGTTCGGCAGCGCGACGTACGGCGAGGTCTCGTCGGGTGGCGGCGGTTCGTTCAGCAACTGCGCGAGCAGACCATGCGTCCAGACGTTCGCGCCGCCCGCTCCGGTGTTGTCGTCGACGCCGAGGATGGTCCCGATCTCGTGGTCGGCGAAGCCGGCGCAGAAGATGTCGGTGGCCGAGTAGACGCGGGCGTCGGTGATCAGCACCACCGGGCCGTGGTAGGTCTGACCGAGGTCGTTCGCGCCGTCCTCGGGCGTGATCGGCTTCGCAGCTGAGTACTGCGCGCCGGTCTCGATCGCGAGGTCGAGCGAGTCGAACCATGGGCCGAGGTCGATCCCGGACGGGTTGTCCTTGTGCCGCCGGCAGATCCGCAGGTTGAGCGGCGTACTGATGAACTGGACCGGCTCCGGCGCGACGCGCCGCGGCGTCATCGTCTGCAGGGTGAACTCGCTGGCGTAGATGTGCCCGCCGCCGTTGTCGCGGACGTCGACGATCAGGCCGTTCTGCGGCAGCGCGGTGGTCAGCCGGACGAACTCGTCCCGGAACGCGACCGGGTCCTGGACGCTGAACGTGAAGATCCGCAGATGCCCGAAGGTCCCGTACGGCGTGGAGACCTCGCGCGCCCGGAACACGCCGGGCATCGTGGTCGGCAGGTCCGCGCCCTCGACCGCGGCCGGCGTGGCGAGTTCGACCGAGCTCCGGCCGCGTTCGAGGTCGACGACGTCCCGGACGTACAGCGCCTTCTTCGCGCGGGACTTCTCGTCGGAGTCGAGGTCGAGACCCATCGACGCCGAGGCCACGCTGACCGCGTCCAGGTCCGTCATCGGTGGCAGGTTCGCGGTGACCTTCCACTGCTCGCGGAGCTCCTGGTTCGAGCCGTCGAGGCCGACGTACGTCAGTGTCACCCAGTCCTCGTCGGGCGGGGACTGGATGATCAGCGGCCGGAGCGTGAGCGACTCCAGACCGCGGGCGAGGTTGGCCGCCTGGTTGCTGCCCGCGAAGACGGCGCCGTTGAGGGCGACCGCGCGAGCGATCGGCGTACCGTTCCAGTGCGTCACCTCGGCGCCCGCTCCGAAGTGCGGCGCCTGGTAACCGGTGACCGTACGCGTGACGAGGTAGTGCTCGCCGCCGGTCTCGTCGTAGCACTTCTCGATCAGGAACGGCAGGTAGGCGACCATGCCGGCGAACGGGACCGGCAGCAGGTAGTTGGTGTGCAGGTCGCGGACCGAGTGGAAGGTGCTCGACATCTCGCGATGGAACAGCCACTCGGCCTCCATCGTGTCGGGCGTCTGGCGGGCCAATCGGGCGCGCATGACGCGCAGCCGTTGCAGCGGGTTGACGGCGTGCATCGCGATCTTCAGCGGCAGGTGCACGTAGTTCTCGCTCAACAGCAGCAGCGCCTGGTCCACCAGGAGCCGGCGCTGGTCGAGGGTCAGCGTTCCGGCCGAGTCGAGAAAGTCGGCGAGCGGAACAGCGGCGACCGGCACCGCGGCGGTCGGCCGCGGCGCCGCCGCCTCGTGCACAGCGGCAGAAGTGCTCCGCCGTACTGCGGTCTTCCGTGCTGCGAGCTTCTTCGCCGTGGCCTTCTTCGCTGCGGTCTTCTGCGCAGCGGTCAGCTTCCCCGTGCTCTTCATCGTGCGTGGTTGCGACATGGTTCCCCCATTGCGGCGGACCCTCCCCAGGGCCACGAATCCCTCCACGGTCGTCCGCGCCCCGAACGATGTCAACGGGCCCGCCACGCCGTTCCGCCAGGACAGCCGGACGCGTTGTCAATCACTATCGAAGTTATGCGGATCAGTCGTTTGTTGTTAACGGCGGCCCTCCTGATCGGCGTCCTGCCCGCGCCGTCCGCCCAGGCCGCGGCCGCGTTCCCACGCATCGACGCGACCGGCTTCCAGCTGGTCTCCGGCGACACGTTCACGACGTACGGCGAACGTGTCGCGCAGCTCGAGACGAAACCCCAGCTCGCACCGGTCGGCGTCACCGAAGTACTCGCGGCGTCCAACCGGACCGGGCGGGCGCTGTGCCACTCGACGTACCTCAACGCTGCCCTGAATCCACAGGGGTTCTGCTGGCAGGACGGGGAGGACGACGACGAGAACGTGTGGATCCCGCAAGGCGTCAGTGGCTCCGGCGACGCGCAGCCGGCCGGGGGCGCGCGGCGGGTCGCGGTCGCGAGCTGGCACAACACCGACGACACGGCGATCCGCGTGTCGTTCCTCGACCTGGCGACGAACAAGTACCGGCACGTGCTGCTCGTCGAGCCGACCGCGGACGGGAACTTCCAGGCGATCGCCGGACACGGCCACGGGCTGTTCTGGTCGGGCAACCTGTTGGTGGTGGCGACCAGCGGATCGGTACTGCGGGTGTTCGACCTCCGGCACATCTGGCGCACCGACACCTCCACCGGAGAGGTGGGGCTAGGTGTCGACGGCAAATATCACGCACTCTGGCACGCGTTCGCGCTCCCCCAGATCGGCGCCTACTGGTACGCCGGTGGCGGCTGCGCGAACACGACCGGGACCAAGCCGTGCTTCGCGTCGCTCGGTATCGACCACGGCGGGGCGGGCTCCTTCGTCGCGGCCGAGCACACCGAGCGCGGCGGTGGCCGCATCGTGCGCTGGCCGCTCGACGAGTCGACCGGATTGCCGCGCGCGGGCGCCGACGGCGTCGTCCATGCGGTCGAGGCGTTCGACTCGCCCGTGTGGGGCATGCAGGGCGCTGTCTCCGACAACAACAACTTCGTGATCTCCGGCGTGTGTCCGGAGTACGCCGGGAACATCGGCGACGGCGTCGACTACCCGAGCTGTCTGCACCGTGGCATCGGCGGCGAGTCGACAACGGCGTGGACCCAAGCGCCGAAGAACACCGAGAACCTGTCCTACTGGCCGGCGACCAAGGAGCTGTGGCTGATCAGCGAGCAACTCAGGGAGCGGGTGACCGTCCACATCCCGTTTCCCTGAGGGTTGACCACCCGCCTGCAAGGATGGGCGGGTGAGTGAGTTCTGGGACAGCGTCACGTCCGTCCAGCCCGAGCCGTCCCTGCGGTTGGTGATCGGGACCGGTGTGGTCGCGCTGCTGCTGATCGCGTGGCGGCCGTTCTGGCAGTTCACCCGGCAGGTCGTGACGATCGCGCACGAAGGCGCGCACGGTCTGATCGCCGCACTGGTCGGACGGAAGCTGTCCGGGATCCGCCTGCACTCGGACACTTCTGG
The DNA here is from genome assembly GCF_053611945.1 of Kribbella sp. NPDC054772. Lineage (NCBI taxonomy): Bacteria > Bacillati > Actinomycetota > Actinomycetes > Propionibacteriales > Kribbellaceae > Kribbella > Kribbella sp. NPDC054772. The sequence continues at coordinate 185,231 of NZ_JBSHBJ010000010.1, forward strand.
CGTGACGGTGTCCCGCGGACGCCCGACCGGCGCGGGCATGATCGCCGTACTGCTGGCTGGTTACCCGGGCCCCGCTCTGTTCGGCCTCGCCGCCGCGTTCGTCCTGAGCCGCGGGTACGCCGTCGCGCTGCTGTGGGGACTGCTGCTCGCGCTGGTGATCCTGCTGCTGCAGATCCGCAACCTCTACGGTCTCTGGTCGGTGCTGGTGTTCGGTGCCCTCGTCTTCGGCGTGTCGTGGTGGGGCTCGCCGTCGGTACAGTCCGCGTTCGCACACCTGCTCACGTGGTTCCTGCTGCTCGCCGCGCCGCGAGCGGTCATCGAACTCCAGCACTCGCGCCGCCGCGGCCAAGGTCGTACGTCGGACGCCGACCAACTGCGCCGCCTCACTGGCGTGCCGGCACTGATGTGGGTCGGCGTGTTCGGGCTGGTGACCCTCGGCTGTCTGGCGATCGGTGTCGTGTGGTCCGGCGTACTGCCGAGCTAGGCAGGCGGCGGCAGCATGACGCCGAAGCCGGTCACTGCGAGCCGTAGCAGTACTTGTCCCGGCCGCAGCAGGTCAGCCACCTTGGCCGCACTCAGCACCTCCAGCTCGGCCAGCCGCTTCTCATAGCTGCCGTCGAGGCGCGCCTGCTGCAGCTCGGCGGTGTTGTGCCAGACCTTCTGCCGCGACTCGCGCAGGAAGCGTTGTGAGGCCAACCGGTTGAACGGTGTGAGGACGCGATCGACCAGACTGCGCGGACCGGTCGCCGCGAGTTCGTCGTCCTCGGCCCCGACCCGCTCCGCGAGCACACCGTCGATCCGTTCGTGATCCCGGCGCCGCCGATCCATCAGGTGCCGGTCGAGGAAGTCGTCGTCGCTGATCACCGCGAGCAGGGCCTGCGGCAGGTCGTAGTTCACATGCGCGTTGATCCCGAGCAGGACGTGTACCAGCGGCGGCAGATTCTCCGGCGCATCGAACGCCAGCCGCCAGGGCCGCGCCACCCGGTCGCCGTCGTGCGCCTGCAGGTAGAGCTCGGCGAATCTCACGTCCCACACCTCGACCCAGCGGGGGTCCTCGAACCGCGCCTGGTCGATCGCTCGCCCGACTGCCTCGGTGGTCCGCAGATAGGTCCCGAGGAAGTATTTCCGGTGCGCAAGCTCGGGCGGCACGTCGTCGAGGCGCAGCCGCATCCGAGAAACCACGTCCGCGATCGGTCTACCATCTTTCATCGGATCTCCGCAGGGGGAGGGATCATGTACGCCAGATCAGGACCACTGTCCTTCGACCCGGTGCTCGTCGGCAACCGTGAGGCCGATGCCTGGGCCGCGTATTACCGCCACGAATGGCGCACGTTTCTCACGGCCGCCGTCGGCATGGTGTCGGCCGGCTTCGGTATGCCACCGCATCGAACACTCCTCGGAGCATGGTGTGTACTCCGAGCGAACCAGGTGTGGTCGCCCTACCCGGACAACCAGCCGGACGCGGCCCGCGCCTACATGCGCCGCTTCTACGAACTCGTCGTCCTGTCCGGCGCGCTGGCCTTCGAGCCGGTCGAGGCCGCCCGGCTGGAGGTCGAGTGGTGGCGCGTTCACCGAGTGCATCAGCATTCGGACGATGTCACCGAGCCGCAGCTGGTCTCCGCACTCGTCGACCTGTACGCGTACGTGTTCTGCGCGGACCGCGGCGCGCTCGAGCCGGCCGCGCAGAAGCGGGTCGACGCGATGAACCTTTCGGACCAGTGGGTCCAGGCCGGTTGCGATCGCGACGACCCACTGCTGGCGGCGGAACGACAGGCCCTGGTCGCCTCGTACACCGCCCTCCGCGCCGCCGTGGAGCTCTAGGCGCGTCCGCCGGCGATCGGGCGCCCGCGTTGCGCCACGCCGGGACCGCCGTACGGATAGTCGGCCGCCCCTGGGTCGCTCGCTTCGTCGAGCTTCGCCGTCTCGTCCGCGGTGAGGTGCAGGTCCGCCGCGGCGAGGTTGTCGTCGAGCTGCTCGAGCGTGCGGGCGCCGAGGATCACCGACGTGATCGCCGGCCGGTCGACCAGCCAGGCGAGCGCGACCTGGGCCATCGAGATCCCGCGGGCCTCGGCGATCTCCCGGACCGCGCCGACGACGTCCCGGACCCGCTGGTTCGTACTGCGCCGGTACCACGACTCGACGCCGCGATCCGGGTTCTCACCGAGCCTGGTGCTGCCGGTCGGCTCGTCTTCAAACGAGTACTTCCCGGTCAGCCAGCCGCCACCGAGCGGCGACCACGGCAGCAGACCGAGCCCGTTCTCCTGGGCGGCCGGGACGATCTCCCACTCGATCTCGCGAACCAGCAGGTTGTACTGCGGTTGCAGCGTGACGAGCCGCGACCAGCCGCGCCGGTCGATCAGGTCACAGGCCTTCTGCAGCTGCCATCCCGTGAAGTTCGACAGGCCGCCGTACCCGATCTTGCCGGACCGGACGGCGTCCTCGAGGAAGCTCAGGGTCTCCTCGAGCGGGGTGACCGGGTCCCAAGCGTGCAGTTGGTACAGGTCGATGTGATCGACGCCGAGGCGCTGCAGCGACGCGTCGAGCGCGCGCCGCAGGTGCCGGCGGGAGGTGCCGACGTCGTTCGGGCCGTCACCGGTCGGGAACCGGCCCTTGGTCGCGAGTACGACGCCGTCGCGCGCGGAGCTCCTCGCCAGCCAGCGGCCGACGATCTCCTCGGACACGCCGGCCGTGTACACGTCCGCGGTGTCGACGAAGTTGCCGCCGGCCTCGACGTACCGGTCCAGTTGCGCGTGCGAACCGGCCTCGTCGGTCTCGTTGCCGAACGTCATGGTGCCGAGCGCGTACGTCGAGACGACGGCGCCGCTCGCGCCGAGAGTGCGATATTCCACCATTGGTCCCTTCTCAGAACTGTCTCCACGGCAGACTACGGTGGCTGTCATGAAGACGAGTGAACTGCTGATCGACGCACACAGCCGGGTCCACGAGGTCCTGCACGACGTCGTAGAGGGGCTCGACGAGAAGACGCTCGCAACCCGGCCGGGTGATTCCGCCAACTCCATCGCCTGGCTGGTCTGGCACCTGACCCGGGTCCAGGACGACCACCTCGCCGACGCGGGTGGGTACGAGCAGGTGTACACGGCCGACGGATGGTTCGAGCGGCTCGCGCTGCCGCTCGACGCGGCCGACACCGGGTATGCGCACACGTCGGAGCAGGTCGCGCAGGTCAAGCTCTCGGCAGACCAACTCCTCGGGTACTACGACGCCGTGCACGCGCGGACCGCGGAGTTCCTGAGCACCGTGACCGACGAGGGCCTGGACCGGATCGTCGACCGCCGGTGGACACCGCCGGTCACGCTCGGCGTCCGGCTGGTCAGCGTCATCGACGACTGCGCCCAGCACTCCGGCCAGGCGGCGTACGTGAAGGGGCTGCTCAGCTGAGCGTCGTCTGCCAGAGGGACGTGCCGGCGATCAGGTAGAGCTTGTGGTCCGGCATCAGCACGGCGGCCGTTGGTGATCCCTCCGGCCCCTGGGAGTCGCGGACGGTCCAGTGACCGTCCTGACCGCTGATCACCTTCACCTTGTTGTCCTGAGCAACGACCTGGACGATCGTGTCACCGTCGCGCACGGGCGGTGGCAGTTTGTCCTTGTCCCCCACCGGGACCGACGGGAGTCCGTGCAGGCGTTTCGCCGTCCCGTCGGCGTCGAGCTGCCACATCGCGAGTTGGCCGTCGACGTACCCGGAGATCACGCAGTCCTTGGCGCAGGTGGCAGTGTTGGCCTGGCTGCGGTTGCCCGGCTCGGGCAGGACGATCCGGGTCCAGCCCGAGTTGAGCTTGGTGGAGCGCCAGACGGCGGCCTCCTGGGCGACCACGTTGGGTGCGAGCCGCACCTGCGAACCGACGATCACGATGCGCTCGCCGAGCGTCGTACCGAAGCCGGGGCCGACGAGGAGGGACGGCGTACTCTGCAGGACGGTCTTGGTCGGGTCCTGACGGGTCCACTTGTTGCCTTCGGGCAGCCAGACCATCGCGTCGTTGCCGGTCTGCACACCGCCCCATGAACCGAGCAGCGCCCGGCCGCTCGGCGTGATGACGGCGCTGTAGAGGTCGCCGGCGGTTTGGCCGCCGAACGTGAAGAAGTCCTGCGGGCGTTCGATCAGACCGGTCTGCGGGGTGCCGCTCCAGACCGTCCAGCGGGTGTTCGAGTGCGCGCCACCGGCGGCGCCGCCGAGAGCAAGCAGTTGCTTGCCGTCGTACGCGATCGAGTACCAGATGGCTTCGAACGCGTACGGGCTGGCGGGGTTGGGCTTGACGGTGATCGAGGTGCGCTTGCCGCTGCCGTCGAGGAGCTGCAGCTCCGGCACGACCTTGGCGCCGCGATGGCGAAGGCCGATCAGCAGCTGGTCGTCGTGCGCGGTCAAGGTGACGGGCTCGGCCGGGGTGTCGACCTTGGTCCACGCGACCGTTTGCGGCTTGGCGTCGTCACTGCAGGCGGCGAGGGTCGCGAGCAAGAGGATCGCGATCGCAGTGCGGCGGCGCATCTCAGCGGCTCTGCGGGAGCTTGGTCGTCTTCTTCCGCCCGGTCCGCGGCGCGGAGGGCGGTGGGACCATCGGACCGATGTCGCCGTCCGGTGCGGTGTCGAGATCGATCATCACCGGCGCGTGGTCACTCGGTCCGGTGCCCTTGCGCGCCTTGCGGTCGATCCACGCGGCCTTGACGCGCTCTGCGACCGAGTCGGTCGCGAGCATCAGGTCGATGCGCATGCCGAGGTCCTGATGGAACATGCCGGCGCGGTAGTCCCAGTAGCTGAAGACGCGGTTGTCCGGCCAGCGGTCGCGGACCACGTCGTGCAGGCCCTTCGCGGCCATCAGCTCGGCCAGCGCCTGCCGTTCCGGTGGGGTCACGTGCGTCTGACCGACGTACGCCGCCGGGTCGAAGACGTCGGCGTCGGTCGGGGCGATGTTCATGTCACCGCAGACGATCTGGTCGGCCGGCCCGTCTGCGACGACCTTCGTGAGCGCCGCAAGCCAGGCGAGCTTGTAGTGGTAGTGATCGGAGTCGGGAGTGCGGCCGTTCGGCACGTAGAGCGAATGGATCCGGATGCCGCCACAGGTCGCGGCCACCGCGCGCGCCTCCGGATTCGGGAAGCCGGGCGCGCCGGCGACGCCGGTCACCACGTCCTCGAGGCCGACCTTCGAGAGCAGGGCCACCCCGTTCCACTGCGGTTCGCCGTACAGGCCGATCTCGTAGCCGCGGCCGGTCAACTCGGCGCCGAGCAGCGTGGTGAACGCGTCGTCGGCGAGCTTGGTCTCCTGCAGGCACACGACATCCGGCTGCCGCTCGTCGAGCCAGTCGAGCAACCGCGGCATCCGCTGCTTGACCGAGTTCACATTCCACGTCGCCACTCGCATCCGACCAAGGTAGCCCCCGCCGGGGACCATTTCAGCCGAGCTTGGGTGCCCGCCAGACCAGAGTGTTCAGGACGTCGGTGTCCGGGCGGTCGACGCTGTTATTGTGGCGGGGTTTGTCATGCCGCCCCCACGCGTCGTCACCCAGCCACGCCGGTACGCCGAACGGCAGGTCGCGCGGCGGGATCGGCGCGTAATCGGTCTCGAGGAACTTCGGGCCGTAGTTGGGCCCCGTCGCGTCACCGTCCGGGTCCGGAGTCACGATCGCCCGCAACTCGGTGATCGCGGCGCGCCAGCTGTCGATCAGCACCTTCGGCTGGTGGCTCGACGGATGCGGCACCTCGAACACCGGCACGTTCGGCTTGCCCGTCCACAGCTCGACGGCGGACCGTGCCTGGACGCCGAACGCCACGATCGCCTGCAACGGCGGACCGGTGATCAATTCGAGCAGCGTGTTGCGCCAGGTCAGTTGATCGGGCCTGGAGAGCAACGGAACCGCCTGCTGGGCGCAGGCCGGGATGAGTCCGTAGGCGTATGCGTTGACGAGCGCGTAGCTGCGCGTCAGGCCGAGCTTCGTCAGGAAGCCCTGCACCCGTTGACCGGCGTCGCCGACCAGCGTGCGGCCGGCGATGCGTTCGGTCGGTCCGGGGTCGGACGCGACCGCGAGCAGCCGGGCCGTGCGGTTCAGCCGGCCGCGGTAGAACACCGGACCCCAGTCGTACCAGAACAATTCCTTCAGCTCCACGTAACTCGGCACTTTCGCGAAGTGCCGCGCCACCGTGGCCGGCGGACCGGGATCGAAATCGGCCATCGAAGTCCTCCCCCTCGACGATCCACGACCTTACGCTCGTGACCAGGGGCGGCACGGGGAATTCTACGGGAGGCAATGCCATGTTTGTACTGCGTGGAACCGTGGTCACGATGCGACCGGGTGGGGAGATTCTTCCGGGCGCCGCGGTCTATGTCGGCGACGACGGGTTGATCGCCGCGGTCACCCCGCTGGACGCCGTACCGCCGGGATTCGAGAACGCGCCGCGCATCTCCGCCGGCGGATTGATCTGTCCCGGGCTGATCGATCTACACAATCATTTGATGTACAACAGCCTGCCGTTGTGGACGGAGCCTTCGCGCGCCGTTCCGTGGACGTCGCACAACCAGTGGGGACGCGCACCGACGTACAGCGCGCAGATCAGTCAACCGGCCCGCCTCCTCGGCGCCGCCGCGGGACGAGCACTCCTGAGGTACGTCGAGACGCGGGCGATCGTCGGCGGTACGACGTCCATCCAGGGCAACCCGCGGGGCGCCGTACCGCCGGACAACGAGCTGATCCGGAACGTCGACTCGGAGAAACTCGGGACGCCCGAGGATTTCATCCGGGTCAGCACACTCGTTGCCGATAGCAAGGATACGCTGGCGCCTTATGTGGCGGCGGTTGCCGCCGGACGGGGATTCATCGCGCACTCGGCGGAAGGATCGGATCCGAGACTGCGCGCCGAGTTCCGGTTGCTCGCCGACGTCGGAGTGGTGACGCCGCAACTCGTCGCGATTCACGGGGCGGCGCTGAATGCCGACGATTTCGCGACGATGAAGGCCGGGAATTCGACGCTGGTGTGGTCGCCGTTCTCGAACCTGTGGTTGTACGGCGCGACCGCGGACGTGAAAACCGCGCAGGCCACCGGGGTGCGCTTGTGCCTCGGGTCGGACTGGGGTCCGTCCGGCACCAGGAATGTGTTGTGGGAACTGAAGGTCGCGGATCTCTGGAACCGGACGGAATCGGTCTTCACTGACTCCGAACTCGTGCGGATGGTGACGTCGAACCCGGGCGACGCATTGACCGAGGTCTGGCCGCGTCCCGTCGGCCGGCTGGAGCCCGGTGCCCTCGCCGACCTTCTCGTACTGCGTCGCACCGACGTGGACGTCTATCGGAGCATCATCACCGCCACCGAGTCCGACGTACGCCTGGTCGTCGTCGGCGGCAAGGCCCGCTACGGCGTGCGCTCCTTGATGAAGCCACTCGCTCCGTTGGCCACCCCAATCAAGGTCGGCCGGCTGTCCCGCGTGATCGACTACGGTGATCCGGCCGTCACGTGGGACTCCGTCGTCGCCGCCCTGGAAGACGTCCGCGCCGATCCGCCCGGCGCCTCGGCGCGCGTCACGGCGACCTTCGCGAGGCTCGCCGCCGCTTTCCCCGCCGCTTTCACCCCTGACCCCGCTGGGACCGCGGACGGCTTCGCGGCCGCCGCCTCGCAGCCCGGCGCGTTCGTCCTGCTGCCGGACATGCCGGCGCCCGAACTCGACGACGAAGTCCGCCGCCGCGGCACTGCCGGCGCCACCCCGATCCCGGTCACCATCCCGCCACTCGAACCACTCACCACCGGCTCCGCATGGTTCGACGCGGTCGACGCCAACCCGTTCCATGGCGGTCTGCTCAGCGGACTCCGTGCGTACGCCTGAGACAACTCGTCACCACCCCCGCCGGCCGGGGTAGCGTCCAGCCACGACTTCGTGAGGGCAAGGGGCAGGGGTGGCGATGCTGCATGGTCTCGGAATAGGTCAGCAGGACGAAATGGTCTACGTGGAACTGCTGCGCCGACGCAGGGCTACCGTGACCGATCTGACCGTGGCTGTGCAGTTACCGTCCGAGACCGTGACCGGTGCGCTCGTCAGGCTCGCCGGGTTCGGGTTGGTCACGGGTGACGAGACGGGCCAGTACAACGCCGTACCTCCGGACGTCGGGCTCGGGACGCTGATCGTTCAGCACCAGACGACGCTGCAACAGGTGCAGCACCGGCTGACCGAACTGGTGGACGTGTACCGCACCGGCGCGGCGTCGACGATGAGTGAGGTGGAGGCGCTCACGACACCGGAGGAGCTCGCCACCTGGGTGGACAACATCGAGCGGGGCGCCCAGCACGAGTTGCTGGCGTTCTTCCGGCCGCCGTACGTGCTGGACGGTGACTTGGAGGTCACCACCGACGTGCCGTCGTACCGGTATGTGTACGAACGGGCCGCTCTGGACGATCCGCGGACACCGGCCGAGATCGGCCGGTTCCTGGACGGCGGCTACCAGATCCGGATCGTCAACGAACTGCCGAGCAAGATGATCATCATGGACCGGACAATCGTGCTGCTGCCGATGCTGCCGGACCAGACCGGGATCGACCCCGGCTTCCTGCTGGTCCGTGGCCAGTCACTGGTCCGCTTGCTGGTCGACCTGTTCGAACGGGTCTGGCAGGTCGCGACGCCGCTTCGGCTGAGCGCTGCCAGCCTGGTCGAGGGCGGTCCGGCCTGGGACGACTTCGACATCAAACTACTGACCTACCTGCTGTCCGGAATGCCGGACAAGACCGCAGCCGGCCGACTCGGCACCAGCGAGCGGACTGTCCAGCGCCGGATCCGGCGACTGATGGAGCTGTCCGGCACCGACAGCCGCATGCAGCTGGCCTGGTACGCCGCCCGCTCCGGCCTGATCGCTCCGTGACGAAAGGTGGCCCCCCCCGCGGCCGCCGGGGGGGGCCCCACGGGGGCGTACCCCCCGGGTACGGACGCGGGCCGGGGGGGAGGAGCGGGGGTGCCGCAGCCGACG